>NZ_JBRJGR010000019.1:0-77573 GCF_053628595.1 Roseovarius sp. MBR-154 | reverse complement strand
GCCATGCGCAACCTCCATCTGCTCAAGCAGATCCTATCGCAGGCGCCGCAGGCGTCAGGAACACTTCAATTCAATGGGGCGTGGCCGCCGCTTACTGCTCAAGACAATCGACGGCCCCAAGGATTCTACGCTCAACGACAACGCGGACGGCCCTTATGCTTTCGCGGATCGCTGCCACCTTGCCGCTTACGCTGCGACAGAGTGGCTTCTCGAATACGCAGAAGACAATGTCGACAACCACGGAGGCGCTTGGTCCGATTGGTCCGGCGCTTCGGACATTCTCACAACTTACACCGTCGTTCTCGAAGACGACGAGACTGGCGAAAGGCGCGAGAAATACCTCACCGCCGAAGACATCACGCCCCGCGGCTTGGCCGTCTTGGAGGCTGCAATAGCGGGCGAGGACGCCCACGCGCTTCTCGACGCTTGGGCCGAGGAAATTTGGGAGGCTTCATAAGCACCCAACCAAGCGGGGACCCACACCATGAGCTTGTCCTTGCAATTGGCGAAACGAAAGCCATTAGAACCAGGACTTTAACCAAAATACAGCCCAGTGATAGCAAATCTCTCCAGCCGTGCCGATGAAAAAGCGGGCCAGGATGTTGAGATGTCTGACTATCGGCGATCTGCACCGCCTCCGTATCGGTCACGAGATCTGCCGATCCAACACGGGCTGGTCGGTTCAGACGCGGCTGAGCAAGACGGAGTCAGAGTACGACCTGCCTGCGCTCTGGCCCGAAACAACACCGTTTCTCGATGCGCTTCTTACACTGGAGGCTGCCGGCGGCGCCCTGTGGCCGGAATACGATAGACGCCGTGGCACGCCGCTCTTCTCCGAGACCGGCGGTGACACAGCGCTGACCGCGGACTGGATTTCCGATGTCTTCTACGAGCATGTCGGCACCGGTCAGCACATCATGCGCACGATCTGGCATCAGCTCGCCTATGAGAGCGATCGCGACCTGACCTGGATGTCGCTGGCCCTGTGCGGTCAGACGGGCGCGCGCACGAAGCGCGAATACCGTGAGCGCAACGCGCGTGTTCGCACCGTGCGGGCCGGACGGCAGAGCCTCAAGGCACGCCGGAAGCAGGCTTTGCTCGATGCTCGGCTCGCCGACTGCAAGATGCGCGGGATCAGAGCCCGAGCGGAACACACTGAGGCGTGACCCAACCGCCGGGCGCGCGCCCTTGAATGAGGGCGCGCCCGGCGGTTGGGCGATCTGAAAAAAACTTGGCGGGGAGGCCTTGCGCGACGCCAATCGCCAAGCGTGGGTGATCTCCACGATCGGACAGACCAGGCCACACGACAAGAAACGTACCCTTTCGCAGCGGGGATATCTGACGCGGCTCATCCCGAGTACGCGCATCACCAAGAGAGTGAGTATCCCGATGAAACACGAAACCAAGATCAATTCCCTGCTGCGAATTATGAAGATTGCGGATGCGTTCCGTCACTGGCTCTGCCACGACGGCGATACCCTCGTCGCCTCGGCCGACCTCCTCGGCGGGTCTACATGGGCCCTGCGAGCGAGCGCCGTCGTCGACTGCGCCCGGGAAGGGGGCGATCTCCATACGCATCGGCGGACCTTGACAAGACTGGCACAGCTTCTGCGCCTGGAGTTCGTCGATGACCTTTCACGACCCGAAGCGGCCCGCTTCGCCGCTCTTCATCCCGACGACCCTCGGGCCACCGAGGCCATGTCCTGTGCCGAGGCGGTTTCACGCGGCGGCCGTGCGCTGGAAGCGCTCTGGCTTGCCGGACTTCCGAGCCACGGTCATGGTGAGGAGGTGCGGTGATGGAGATTGCGAAGACTCCCGGTCTCACCACTGCGCGCTTGCAGGCAGAGTTGGCAGCTCAATGGCTGCACCTGATCCGCTTTGCGGCTCACCCCGGCGCGCCCACCTTCTCACCCAGCCTGTGTCACTACCACGCAATGCTCGACCCCGAGGCCGACGACTCGGTCCGGCTGGAGGCGTGCCGCGCCATGCTGCTCTGCGTCCGGCGGCGCCTCCCGATCGAGGACTTCAAGGGCCTTGCGAAATTCAGGGAAGAGCGGCGTGAGGATCCCTATGGCAAGGCGTGGCGCACCACGCGAAGCGGTGCCGAGCTCTGGATGATTGCGCATCTTCTCGAGATCGCGATCAAAGGGCTCGAGGAGAGCTGCCAATAAACCACAGTCACCGGGGCCGCCAACGGGCGCCCCCGGTTCCGGATGTGCTCCAAGAAACGGCGAGAGGCGACGAAATCTTCCGTAACCGCCTCTTTGATACCGCAGCTTACGCGGCTTGACTGCGTGTCACGGATGCCAGTGGCACCCAATTCCACGGCAGCAACTCATTTAGCTTGTTGATCTTGTGATCATGGATGCGGTCGAGCACGTCGGCGAGATAGGCCAGCGGATCGAGGCCGTTGAGCTTGGCGGTCTCGATGATGGTCATGGCGCGGGACAGGGTTTCCGCACCATTATCAGCTCCTGCGAAGAGCCAGTTTTTCCGTCCTATCCCGATCGGGCGTAGGGCACGCTCGGCTGGATTGTTATCGATCGCCACACGCCCATCGGCCAAGAACAAGCTGAAGGCCTCCTGCCGGCTGAGACCATAGCGGAAGGCCTTGGCCAGATCGCTTTTGCCCGGAATGCGCAGAAGCTGCTGTTCGGACCAGGCAAAGAAGGCTTCGACTTGTGGGCGGCTCAACTTTTGCCGTGCCGCATGGCGGAGGTCAGCAGACTGGCCGTTGATGTCGCGCTCGATGTCGTAGAGCTTGCCGATCCGGTCGAGCGCCTCGCGGGCGATCTCGGACTTGGTCGAGGTCCAGAAGTCATGGAAGTCGCGCCGCAGGTGGGCCCAACAGGCGGCCTCGCGCAAACGCGGCGAGCCATCGGGGTCAGGCTCATAAAGCTTGGCATAGCCCTTGTAGCCGTCCGCTTGCAGGATGCCGCGGGCGTTGGCCAGATGGCCGAGAACATGCTCTTCCTTCCAGTCTGGCGCGAACCGGTAGACGGCACCCGGTGGCGATGCCCCCACCCAAGGGCGTTGATCGCGCACATAGGCCCAGATCCGGCCTTGCCTGACACCTTTGCCAAGTCCCTTGTCGCGCAATGACCGGTCCAGCACCCGGATCGGTGTGTCATCTGCGTGCAACAGGTCGCTGGCCATGATGTCCGCCTCGATCCGTTCGATCAGTGGCGACAGGGTCTTCATGGCACGGCCACACCAACCAACCAGCGTGCTTTCGGGGATGTCGGCCCCCATGCGGGCGAAGATTTCGTGCTGGCGATACAAAGGCAGGTGATCGTCAAATTTGGAGACAAGCACATGCGCCAGCAGGTTCGGCCCCGCCATGCTGCCCGGGATCGGACGGCTGGGGGCCGGCTCCTGCACCATCCGCTCGCAGCGACGGCAGGATTTCTTGATCCGGGCAATCTGGATCACCTTCATCTGGGCGGCGATCATGTCCAGCAATTCGCTGACATCCTCGCCCACCACGCGCAGGTCGCCGCCGCAGTCAGGGCAACAGGTACCGGGATCAAGCTCACGGCGCTCGCGGCGAGTTTCATCCGAGACACGCGGCCGACGCCGCAAAGTAGGCGCACCAGCAGTTTCCGGTGAAGGCTCATCCTGCCCCTCGTTAATGGGCGCATCATCTTCCTCGGCCACCGCAACCAGCAGGTCTTCGAGCGCCAGTTCCAGCTGTTCGATCTCGCGTTCGATCTTTTCCGAGGACTTGCCGAAGGCCAGTTTCTGGAGTTTGGCGATCCGCAAACGCAGGGCCTGAACCAGCTGATCATGGACGCGCAATGTCGCCGATATCTTGGCATTCTCAGCCTCGATCCGGGCATTTTCCGCCTGCAAAACTGCGATCATGGCCCTCAATTCAGCGGGATCGTCAGGCAGATTTTCGGCAGGTTTCGACATGCTCCTGAGTACCAAAAATCATGCTCGAACACCATATAAATAACGCTAATGAGCGCGCAAAATCATCCGACACGCGCAGGCGGAGCACCCCAATTCGGACGCCGCCAGTCGATCCCCTCCCAGAGCATCGCGAGCTGCGCAGATGTCATCCGCACCGCTCCATCCCTGGCGCTCGGCCAAGGAAAGCGTCCGCGCTCGAGCACTTTGTAATAAAGGCAAAATCCCTGACCATCCCAATACAGCAGCTTGATCCGATCCCCACGTCGCCCCCGAAATGCAAACACCGCACCACTGGCCGGTTTCTGATGCAGCACATCCTGGGTCAGCGCCGCCAACCCCGCGATCCCCTTTCGCATATCCGTGACACCACAGGCCAGATACACACGCACACCAGTGCCGGGCCCAATCATGCGGCGTCCACCGCTCGGATCAGGGCTGTCAGCGTGGCCGGGTCCATTGTGCTGTCAAAACGCAAGCTGCGCCCACCATGCAGGCGCAGTTCAACCGCACTCGGTGCCGACGCCGCAGCGACGTGGGACTGCGCCACCGGCATGTCCAACGGAAAGAAAAGCGCTCCGGCATCGGGCGACCACAGCCCCTTATTCTTCAGCTCGTGCCGCCAAGCATAGATCTGCTGCCGCGTGATCTCGTGACGCTGTGCCACCTGTGTCACTGTTGCCCCGTCGATCCCAACCGACATGACAATCTCGAGCTTGTCCTCGTCACGCCAGAAACGCCGCCGCTCCAACCCAAGAACTTCTCCACGCATCAAAGACCCCGCATAAGACACGTCGCTAACGACGTAGTTAAACACGTGTCTTAGATCATTGCCCAAGCGTCAGGCAGGCGGTGCCAATGGCGCGGTTACAATCTTCCAGAGGGATATAAAACAGCTCAGGGTGTTATGCCAAAAACCGTCAATCCTGGTATCTGATGGCGACGCACGCGAGGCGTGCATCGCACGTTCTCGCCCAGTCCGGTCAGCGTCAGGCCAGTGCCATTCTCGAAGCGGTGGACCAGCTGCATCTCGAGGCGACTCCTGCCTCGCTGCCGCGGAATGCCGGTCCTCCGATAAGCCGCCCCACGGGAGAAATGCTCCGGGTCGACGGGAACTAACCGACGAAAGCATGGAAAAATAGCCCCGCCCTTTTGTAGAGCCGCGCCTTGTCGGTGAGACGCGGCTCTACAAAAGGACTGCGTCCAAAACCGGAAAAGGTCACAAGCCTGACCGGGACCTCCGAGAACCCTGGATAACGCGGATGCTGCTCCCGCGTAGGCTCTTGGAACAGGGGCGTCGTGCAATTCCGCATGGCGTTCCCGCACCGCCGTGGTCTCTCCACGCGGCGGTGTCTGACCGCGCCAGTTGAGCAACTGCGGCATACGCCGCGGACTGGACGCGCGAGGTTCCGACATGAACCAACTTACGATTATACCCACCACCGCTGCGCTTCAGAGCGCCGTTCTTGAGCGGCTCGAAGATTATCTCGACAACCATGGAGCCAGTCTCGACAGCCTCATTCGTCAGGCCAGGGCCGACCATGATGTCGACGAGAAGTTCGCTTTACGAGAACTCGCTGAAGTGGTCATGGCAACCTGCGACGCGCGCAATCTCGTCTTGCGTCTGCGAACCATCACCGACGAACTCTTTTGCTTAATTGGCGAACCCCTCACCGAGATCACAGGTGCGTATTCCGAACCCGAGATCGACCGAGAAATCTGCTGGCACGCCGCACGTCTCACCGACCTTGGACGGGATCTCAAATTCGTATTCCGCGTCTAATGATCCCAAAAACCGGTGCCTCTCGCGACAGCGGAGAAGGTGCCGGTCTCCTGTTTCATCGCGTCACGCAACACCAGTCCAGAAAGCTGCCGTGTTGTCTGAGACGGATCGATTTCGGCTTCGTGGGCGCCGTTCGGCCCCATGAACGCAAACGGAGTAGATGACGAGTCATGTGTCCTATCGGAAACACGAACACCCAGACCTTTGATTGCAATGGCCAAGGTGCCTCCGCGGATCGGTATCATTGGACAACCGAACCGTTGCGGCAAAAGCAAGCCGCTGCCGTCTTGGGTTTTTGCTATAGCAAGTTCTCCGGAGTCTTGAGTGACCTCGAGGACAAAGGGGTCGTGACGCACGAGAAACGTGGCACTCGGCGAGTTTTCTATCCTGAACATATCTCAAATATCAGGACAGCACTCAAATGTCAGAAAGCATCAAAAAAGCACGAGGAAAGAACCGCCAGAAACGTAACGCCTGGGACCCGTACTGGGTCGAAAAAGCGGGTGACTGGGCGTCGGATTTCCTCATCGACGGACGAAGATTTCGCCGCCGTCTTGGCATTCGCTCAGCGGAGATGAAGACCCGCGCGAACGAAGAGGCGAAGCGCTTCTATGAGCAGGCATGGGATGAAGTGAAAAGACCCGCAGTTGTAGAGATTCCCGAGAAAATTCCATTCTACCTTGCGGCCCTCCGTTACATGCAGCAAGGCAAAGAAAGGCGCTTTCTGCCTCGCATCATCGAATTTTTTGGCGAGGATACCATGATCGAAGATATCGATACGATGGTGATAGCCGCAGCAGCCGCAGAGATCTATCCGAATGCAAAGCCGGAGACGGTCAAGCGTCAGTTGAAAACGCCGATCATGGCGGTCGTCAACTTCGCTCAAGGCACTGGCCGGGAAAAGAGCCAAGACACAAAGAGGACGCGGTGGCTTACGCCCGAGGAGGCGGAGCGCCTTCTCTTCTATGCAAGCAATCCGCGAAAGGCAGGATTACATGACCCCCATCTCAGGACCCTCCAGAAGATCGCTTTCATGCTTGGCGGCGGTGCCGGGCCGGGGGAGACCTTCGCTGCTCAGGTGGACAATTGGAATGCTGCAACGTCAGAATGGTGGCTGGACGGCACCAAGACGAACTATAGGGCACGTTTCGTTCTTCTGCCCCAGCGGTCGGTGGATTTGATGGGAGATCTGCCCGAAAGCGGGCCCGCATTCCTGGCACCGGACGGGCAGCCTTACGTGGCACGCAAAAATGGGGGCGGGCAAATGGCGGAGGCGTTCGGCAAGATTCGAGACGCCGCCAAACTCGGAAAGGATGTTGTGCCCTACACTCTGCGCCATACTTGGGCGACTTGGTTCTACGCGCAGACCAAGGACTTTCGGAGGCTAATTGATCTCGGTGGCTGGAACAAGTCGGATACCGCGAACCGTTATTGCAAGGTCGCGCCGAAGGACCTCGGGAACCGCCTACTCCAGCATGGATGGGATTTCCGCGAGGATGTTGGTGAGCCAGTCAGATACGGCGAACTGGTAACCGTTCGCAAGTAAAAAATTCGCCCGGGGGAATGTCCTCCGGGCGATTGTGTTTCTTCCGCCAGAGACGCATTGTCCTGAGCATGTCAGATAAACTCTCCGCACATCCCATCGTTCGCCCCGTCGACATCCTCTCCGGTCTCGGGACCATCCGGCGGGCCGAGATGTGCCAGATCATCGCCCTCCTCGAATGCGTGGACGGCCTTTTTCTTGCCAAGGGCGCCGTGGCAGGCGTGGGCGCCAAGCTCGGCCTCGAAATGGATGTGGCCGCGGAACGCCTCCGGGTCGTTCAGAATGACCTTGCCGGGTCGTCTGCCACCGATGCCGCATTGCGCTTCCGGCTCTGGTCGCGGCTTACCGAGGCTATGGCACTGCCGTCCGTTGTGCCCATCTCGGCAAAGTCCGCCACGCGATCGGCTTCCGCTTTTGCTGTGCGTATCTCCGAAAGGCTGACGCCTTCGGTCCGAGCACGCCACCGGAAGGCCGATCGCAGTAGACCTGACGGTGGCCTTGCCGCGAAGGTCGGCGGAAAGGCCGTAGGCTACTGGAAGACGGCAAAGGCTGCCACAGTCGCAGAGCCGCCTCTCCCGTTTCCAGAGATCGTGGCCGAGGAAATGCTGGCACTCCTCGCGGACGACAAGGTTGTCGAGGCCGCCGCAAGAGAATCCGATCCCGAGATTTCTGCGGCCCTGCGGCAAGGACAGGCCCGTGCACGCAATGCCATCGCGGCTGGCGGCGTATGGGTTGGCGGGGCGGCAGTCGTCGCCAATGCCGGTTTCTTGCCCTACATGCTGGCCGCACAGCTCAGCGCGATCATCCCGCTGGTCAGCGGACCGACCCTGGTCTCGCTCCTGGCAACCCTCATCAACCCCGTAACAGTCTTCGCAGGCGTTGCTGCGCTCGGCTGGCTGGGAATGGGGCGCGGTTCACGGGTCGTGCGCAGCCAGCTGGCGGCGCGACTCGGGGTGCTTATGGCGGCGCAAGGGACGCAGTGTGGCGAGGAGGGTCTGGATCGATTTCTCGCGGATATGCGCGTGTTGGATCGGGAGCCTACCGGTTCGTTCGGCTGGATGTCCGTGAAAGACCGCGCAGCAATGCGCCGTGGAATCGACACTCTCGGCGAGCGCTTGGCCGAACCTTTACCGGCGCCCGCAGGGCCGCCTCCGGAACCGTGGTCGTCGAAGAGACTTGCCACCGATGTCGTGGACGCTACGGCCACACTGGGCCTCACCGCCGGCGAGATGCTCTGGCACATCGCCGCGATTGAACCTAACGTCATGAAGGCCGCTGACTTCTCCCGCGCTGAGGACCTCGGTGATCCCATGTCTTTCGCTTGCAGTGCGACCGACTTTCTGACCTCCGGCGCCGGATGGTCCCTGCGGGGATACACGGCCGAGCGGCTGGTCATGGACAAGCTGATCGCCGACGGTCACGACGTCCGCCTCGCGGAGGCGAGCAACACACCCGGTCTGGACCTCATCGTCGACGGGGCGGCCGTGCAGGTGAAATGCGGGACCTCATTCTCAAATCTGACCGAACATTTCGAAAAATACCCGGACATCCCGGTGATCGCCAATGCCGCACTTGCCGAGGAGGCGGTGGAAAGCGATGCGCCATGGGCGCATCTCGTGACGACCCTTCCCGGCTTCGAGATCGCCACGATAGAAGAGCAGATCGCAGAGACGCTCGGCCATGCGGTCGACCTGGCTGACCCCGATATCCTGCAGTTCGCGCTCTCCGTAGGCGTGCTGCGCGGGGGTATCGAGGTCGCCCAGGGACGGGTTCCTGTCTCCGACCTGCCAGCCTGGCTCATTCTCGATGGAGCCTCGCGCGGTCTGCTCGTCTTCGCCGGCGGCAATGCCGGAGCGTGGTTCGGTCTCGTCGCGATTGGTCCGGCAGGTGCGCTCATTCTTGGCCCCGCGATCGGTGGCGCTGCCCTCTTGGGAAACAGCACACTGAAGGGTGCGGCCCAGAAGCACCTCATGGCAGGGTGGTATGCAGAACTACAAAGAGCCGCCGAAGATCTTCATTGCAGCATCGTCGTGGCCCTCGAGCGCCGCATTGCCCTTCTTGAGGAACGGAACCAAAACTTCGCTGACCTGGCGGGGCAATCGGATCTCAACGCATGGATGGCGCGTCGTGCTCAAGATGATCTGATTGCGGCTCTGGAAGACCGTAGCACGCTCGATGCCGCGCACTCGAAAACAGAGGCCGATGCAATCCGGATACTATTCACCGCCCATGATATTGCGCCTGCGGATGCGGCGGTGCTCAGTGGGGTCCGCACTTTGGAACAGACGATTGCCCAGAAGCCAAGCCTGAAGACCGCCATGACAAATGCGGGACGGCCTGCCGCAGATGCTGTCCGATCAGGTCTGAAGAACAGTTGGTTCAATCGTCGTGAAACGGAAACAAACAAGAGCGAGCCGTAGGCTGGGTTGGCAAGGATTTGTCAATTCTGGATTGCAGGGAGTAAAACTGTTTATTTACAGTTATTTATAGTCCCTTAGCAGGGGAGCGCCTTCGACCACTCGGCCACGTCTCCGCCGATGCGTATAACCGGGCAAGCTCGCGTAGTACAAGGCGAAATTTGAGAGAATTTCACGTTCCCGCGGGAAAGCATGGCTCTGCGCATCCCCGCAGCAGGCCTGCGGCCCTTGGCATCGCCCGGCCGGCACCAGCCATAGCCATTTCCCGCGCCTGTTCGGACGGACCACTCGGGCCGTGCATCGACCGGGCGCCTTGTCGGAACGCGCGCGCCCGTCTGGATCGCCCAAGCCGTCGGGGAGGCATTGAGCAAAGACAGGCTTTGACAGCCGTCGGCAGGTCGGGTAAATGAACACTCGTTCATTTTCAGGAGGACACCCAATGCGTATCGTGGACAGCGCGGCACTCATCACCGGCGGCGCCTCCGGGCTTGGCGAGGCGACAGCGCGGCATTTCCGGGCGCAGGGCGCGCAGGTCACGCTGCTCGACCGTGACGCGGGGCGCGGTGCCCATGTGGCCGCCGAAATCGGCGCAGGCTTTGCCGAGACCGACGTGACCGACGAGGCGTCGGTCGCCGCCGCCATCGCCACGGCGCGCGACCGGATGGGCCGGATCACTGCCGTGGTGAACTGCGCCGGCATTGCCACCGGGGCCAAGGTGCTGGGCCGTGATGGACCGCATCCGCTCGATGCCTTCCGCCGCACCATCGACATCAACCTCGTGGGCACGTTCAACGTGGCGCGGCTCGCCGCCGCCGCGATGGCGGAGAATGCGCCCGATGCGGATGGCGAGCGCGGCGTGATCGTCAACACCGCCTCCATCGCCGCCTTCGACGGGCAGAAGGGACAGGCCGCCTATGCCGCGTCGAAGGGCGGGATCATCGGGCTGTCCTTGCCGATGGCCCGCGATCTGGCGCGCGAGGGGATTCGCGTCATGGCCATCGCACCGGGGATTTTCGCCACCCCGATGATGCGCGGGCTGCCGCAGGAGGTGCAGGACGAGCTCGCCGCCGAAGTGACCTTTCCCAAGCGTCTCGGTGACCCCGAGGAATACGCGCGGCTGGCGGCCTTCATCATCGAATGCGATTATCTCAACGGCGAGGTGATCCGGCTCGATGGCGCGCTGCGGATGCGATGAGCGGCGCTCAATCCGCGCCTTCGGTCTCGATCGTCAACTCGCGGCCACAATGCTTGCAGTGAATCGCGTCGGGATCATGCTTGAGCAAGCCGCAGCCGCCGCATTTGTGCCGTACCTTCGCGGGCATGAAAATTGCCCGCGCCAGCCGCAAAAACAGCCCCACGCCCACCAGCATGATCCCCACGGCCAGCAGGCGCCCGGTGCCCGTCGTCATCAGGATATCGCCATAGCCGGTGGTGGTCAAAGTCGTCACCGTGAAATAGAGCGCATCGACATAGGTCTCCAGCCCCGGTTCCTTGCCGCCGCGCAGCACCAGCACCAGCGCGGTCATCGCGAAGATGAACACCAGCAGGTTGACCGCTGCGAGGATTGCATCCTCATGTAGCCGGAAAAATCTCACATCCCGCCGCAGATCGTGGAGCAGGTGATAGGAATGCACCAGCCGCAGGGCCCGCAACAGCCGCAGCGCGGCCCAGCCCTGCCCCAAAAACGGCACAGCGACGAGCGAGGCCAGAACCAGAATATCCACGATCACGTAGATTTGCCGCAGATGTCGCAGGCGATTCTCCGCAATCCACAACCGGCAGGCGAAATCCGCAAAGATGATCGCGGCGACCCCGGCATCCGCCGCAATCAGCCCGGAACTCAGCGGCATCGTTGCGGTGGCAAGGAAAAACACGATGGTCACCGCGTCGACGATCAAAAGCGCATACCGAAACCGCGTGGCACGTTTCGAGCGGCCCTCGTACAAGAGCCTGACGCGGTCCCTGATGCTGCGATCCGATGCACTCATATGCACGAGCATAGCCGCGCAACCCCGTGACATACAGGTGAAATCAGCCCTCGGCCTCGGCCTTTTCCGCCAGCGTCAGCCACTCTTCCTCGGCCTGCGCCAAAGCCTCCTGTCGCGCGGTCAGCGCCTCGGTCGCCTTCTTGAACTTCACCGGCTCGCGGGTGAAAAGATCGGCATCGGCAAGCAGTCCTTCCAGCTTGGCGATCTCGGCCTCCAGCCGTGCGATCACTCCGGGCAGTTCCTCCAGCCGGTGCTTGTCGGTAAAGCTCAATTTCGAAGACTTGTCCTGCTTTGACTTTGCCGCCTTACTATCTGTTTTTTCGACTTTTCTTTCTACCGGCGTGGCCTCGTCCCGGCCCCGCTGCGCACGGTAGTCGCTCCAGCCGCCCGCATAGGCGGTGGCGCGCCCGTCACCTTCCATCGCGATGGTCGTGGTCGCCACGCGATCAAGAAAATCCCGGTCGTGGCTGACCAATAAAACCGTGCCGTCATAATCGTCGAGCAGTTCCTGCAACAAGTCCAGCGTCTCGATGTCGAGATCGTTGGTCGGCTCGTCGAGCACCAGCAGGTTGCTTTCCCGCGCCATCAGCTTGGCCAGCAAGAGCCGCGCTTTTTCCCCACCCGACAGCGACTTGACCGGCGCGCGTGCCTGCCGCTCGTCAAACAGGAAATCCTTGAGATAGCCCACCACATGGCGCGGCTGCCCGCGCACCAGCACCTGATCCGCCTGCCCCGAGACGCGCATGTCGATATCGCCCGTCAGGCTCTCCCACAGGCTCATTTCGGGCGCTAGCTGCGCGCGGGCCTGATCGAACACGGCCGGTAGCAGGTTGGTGCCATGCGTCACCCGCCCGGTATCCGGCGCGACCTCACCCATCAACATCTTCAAGAGCGTCGTCTTGCCCACCCCATTGGGCCCGACAAAGGCCACGCGATCGCCGCGCAGGATCTTGATGCTGAACTCACTCAGGATGAGCTTGTCATCGTAACGCTTTGAAATGCCATCTGCTTCGATCACCTTGCGCCCCGAGGACGGGCCCGAATCGAGCGCCATCGCCGCCGTGCCCTGACGGCGGATCTGACTGCTGCGTTCGGCCCGCAACTCCTGCAGGGCGCGCACCCGGCCCTGATTGCGCTTGCGCCGCGCGCTGATGCCCTCGACGGCCCACCGGGCCTCGGCCTTGATCTTGCGGTTGAGCTTATGGCGCTGTTGGTCCTCTTCCTCCCAGACCTTGTCGCGCCAGGCCTCAAAGCCCTCGAATCCACGCTCTTGCCTGCGCACCATTCCCCTGTCAATCCAGAGGGTTGCACGGCTTAGCTCACGCAGAAACGCGCGGTCGTGGCTGATCAGGACATAGCCCTTGCGCGTCTCGCGCAGCTGCGTCTCCAACCAGCCGATGGCCTCGATGTCAAGGTGGTTGGTCGGCTCGTCGAGCAGCATCAATTCCGGCGCTTTGGCCATCAGCTTGGCCAAGGCCGCGCGCCGCCGTTCGCCGCCCGAGGCGGTCTCAACCGGACGGTCGGGATCGAATTTCAGCCCCTCGGCGGCCATCTCCACCCGGTACATCTCGCCCGCGTCAAGCTCGCTCATCGCGAACTCGCCAAGGGTGGCAAAGCCCTTCATTTCGGGCTCCTGCTCCATGTAACCCACACTCGTGCCCGGCGTGACGATCCGCTCGCCCCGGTCCGGCTCCACCAGCCCGGCCATGACCTTCATCAGCGTCGACTTGCCCGATCCGTTGCGCCCGACCAGCGCCACCCGGTCGCCGGGCTGCACCACCAGCGATAGCGCGTCAAAGATCGGCTCGCCGCCGAAGGTGAGGGAAATGTCGTTGAGTTGGAGAAGCGGTGCACGTGCCATGGGCGCGGGCTATCCCGCCGCCCCGGCGCGGTCAAGCACCCTCAGCCCGCCATCGCTCGCAACAGTCGCTTTCGCGCGTCGGGAATGGCCGCGATCTCGACCCCGGTAAAGACATGCAACGTGCCCAGATTGCGGTCGATCACCGCATGATCGCTGACCCACCCCCCCATCATCAGATAGGTCCGCAACAGCGGCGGCATGTGGCGCATCGCCTGTTTCAGATCGGGCTTGTGCCGCTTGAGCCGCTGCGCGAAACGAAAGACGCTTGGCGCCTTGACCCGCGGCCACCACCGGCGCGGGGCCAGATGCCGCTCACGCAGCACCGCGAAGGCGTCGAGATAGTCCTCCGCCTCGACCCCCTTGAAGGAAGAACAGCCGAACAGCATCTCGATCCCCTGCTCATCGACAAAGCGCGTCATCGCCGCCCAGGCGACCCGTACGATATCCGGATCCGTGCGCCCCGGAGCAATGCAGAACCGGCCCATCTCGGCCATCTTGCCGTGAAATTCCTCTAGCGCCGACAATTCGTAGAATTGCGCCGAATAGCTCTGCGCGATCTCGCAGCCATCGTTGAGGGTGAGGATTCGGAAACAGCAGACAAGCCGCCCGGTCGCGCCCTCCTCGACCAGGATGTGATCGCAGATGTCATCGAAGGGATCGACATCGAGCCCGCCCTCCTGACCGAGAAACGCGACCGCGCGCAACGCCTGCGCCCGCCGGACATCTTCGGGGCCCGAGGCGCATCGCGCCGCATACCGCCTCTCGCCTGTCATTGCCGCCTCATCTCGTGATGCCGCGAGTCTAGCCAACCGCGCGGTAGCACACAAGCCGTGACAGGCGCATGACGCGGTCTCAGGAATCGCCGAACGCGCCGCCGCTGCCGAACGGGTTGATATTGCCGATATTGCCCAGCATCTGACGCAGGAACCCGTTATCGACCACCGAACTGTCGGTCACACGGCGCGCCAACGGCACGATCTGCCCATCCTCGAGGCCGAAGGTTTCGATATTGGCGATGGTGTCGTCCTCGTTGAACGAAATCGCCAGCACCTGCCGCTCGATGACTTCGGGCCGGAACATGGCAAAGGTCCGCTTGCGCATGCGCACATAGTAGTAATCGCCCTCATCGGACATGCCCGAAAGCGACGGCGGCCCCACCACGTCATCCACGGTGGTGCGCGTATCGACCCCGACCACGAGTTGCTGCAAGTCTTCCTCCGGCGGGATATAGCCGTGATTCTTGTAGGTGGCGGAACACGCCGCAACACCGAGCAGACTGCACAGCACCAGGCCGCGAAGCAGTCGGGATATCGTACCTGTCATGTCTGCCCTCTTGTCATGGCCGCGCGCGGCTTTTATCCCGCTTACATCAAGGTGGGCCGCAGGTTCAAGAAAGGAAGCGATGGCAAACAGGAGCGAACAGATGCACAGCGCCGACACGATCCGCCTCTCGCAGTTGCGCGGGAAAGACCAGATTGCGTTCGAAGTCGCGCCGGATGGCGAGGCACGCAAGCGGATCGCGGAAGATCTCGGCCTTCTGGACCTGCGCAAACTGCGCCTGCGCGGGCACCTAGCGGCAGAGGGGCGCACGGATTGGCGGCTCAGCGCGGAGTTGGGCGCGACGGTGGTGCAGCCCTGCGTGGTGACGCTCGACGCCGTGACGACCCGGATCGACGAGCCGGTGACACGGCTGTTTTCTCCCGACGCGACGCTTGACGATGTGACGCCGGGCGAGGAAATGGAAATGCCCGAGGATGACACGCTCGAACCCCTTGGGCAGGAGATCGACCTGCGCCGCGTTCTGGTCGAGGCGCTGAGCCTCGCCCTGCCCCCCTGGCCCCGCCGCGACGATGCGGAACTGGGCCAGGTGACCGCGGCCGCCGAGGGTGCCGAGCCGCTCACCGACGAGGACACCAAGCCCTTTGCCGACCTCAAGGCCTTGCGTGACCAGCTCAAACGCGATGAGTGAAGCCTAGGCCTCACCCAAAGCAAGAATCGCTTGCCCCGGCAACAAATCTCTGTATTTTCGCGCTCTCATCGGAATTGAGGGTTGAACCGGCGGCTCACTACGGATTAAGAGCCGCGGACACCCGTGAAACCGGGCCGCATGGCCCACAGGAATTGAGGTTGTGACATGGCCGTCCAACAGAACAAAGTATCGAAATCGCGCCGCAACAACCGCCGCGCGCATGACTCGCTGGTTGCGGGCAACCCGAACGAATGCCCGAACTGCGGCGAGCTGAAGCGCCCGCATCACGTCTGCGCCGCCTGCGGCCACTACGCTGACCGCGAAGTCGTGAACCTCGTTGACGAGATCGACCTGGAAGACGACGCGGCCTGAATACTCGAAGGCGACATGCCGAATGACCGCGCGGATGGACCAGATCAAGACGCGTGCGACGCGCACAATCATCTCGGTTGACGCAATGGGCGGCGATCAGGGGCCCGCGGCGGTTGTCGCGGGCATTGCGCATTCCGCCCAGAAAAATCCAGAGATTGGATTTATCGTCCACGGTCCCCGCGACGAACTGGAACGTCTCGTCGCCAAGCGGCGGGGGCTGGAGGGGCGCTGCGAGATCCGCCACGCGCCGGATGTCGTCACCATGGACGACAAGCCGAGCAGCGTGGTGCGGCATGGGCGCGACACGTCGATGTGGTCGGCCCTCGAATCGGTGCGCAACGGCGAGGCGACGGTTTGTGTCTCCTGCGGCAATACCGGTGCGCTAATGCTGATGTCGGTGCTGCGGCTGCGCAAGCTGCCGGGCATCTACCGCCCGGCGATCGCGGTGATGTGGCCCTCGCAGAACCCGCAAGAACACAACATCATGCTCGATGGCGGGGCCGATATCCGGGCCGATGCCAAGGATCTGATGCAATACGCACTGATGGGCGCCTCCTATGCGCGCAACGGCTTTGGCCTGGCGCGCCCGCGCATCGGCCTGCTCAACGTCGGCACCGAAGAGCACAAGGGCCGCGCCGAACTGCGCGAGGCCTATGATCTGATCGCCGCGAATGCCGGGAGCGCGGATTTCGAATTCGTCGGCTTCGTCGAGGGGCGCGACCTGCCCGGCACCGTCTGCGACGTGATCGTGACCGACGGCTTTACCGGCAATGTGGCGCTCAAGACCGGCGAGGGTATCGCCAATCTGATCACCGACCTGCTGCGCGAGGCCTTCGCCTATTCGCCGCTCTCGCGGCTTGCCTCGGTGCTGGCCTATACCTCGCTGCGCCGCGTGAAAAAGCGGGTCGATCCGCGTCGCGCCAATGGCGGGGTATTCCTTGGCCTCAATGGCACGGTCGTGAAATCCCACGGATCGGCGGATGAAATGGGCGTCAGCTCTGCGATCAAGCTCGCCTTTGAACTGGCGGAATCGAATTTCACCGAGCGGTTGGCCGCGCGCGTGGCCTCCGCCGCTCTGCTGGACCAGGGCGACGGCGCCGAGCCCCCCGCCGACGAGGAGGCCCAATGACCCGTCGTTCTGTCGTCGAAGGAATCGGTCACTACCTGCCGGATCGCGTTGTCCCCAACTCCGAATTCGAAAAGACCCTCGATACGACGGACGAATGGATTCGCACCCGGTCGGGCATCGAGCGCCGCCGCTTTGCGGCGGAAGGTCAGACCACCTCGGATCTCGCGCTCCGCGCGGCGCGCGCGGCCCTCGATCAGGCGGGGCTCGCGCCCGAGGACATCGACGGGGTGATCGTGGCCACCTCCACCCCCGACCTCACCTTTCCTTCCGTCGCCACCATGGTGCAGAAGGAACTTGGCATGACGCATGGCTTCGGCTTTGACGTGCAGGCGGTCTGCGCCGGGTTCATCTACGCGCTGACCACCGCCAACGCGCTCATCCTTACCGGTCAGGCGAACCGGCTTCTGGTGATCGGTGCGGAAACCTTCAGCCGCATCATGGACTGGACCGATCGCTCCACCTGTGTGCTCTTCGGCGACGGTGCGGGTGCCCTGATCCTCGGGGCGCAGGATGGCGATGGCAGCAATGCGGATCGCGGCATCCTGTCCTCGGATCTCAATTCCGACGGGCGGTATCGCGACATGCTCTATGTCGATGGCGGCGTCTCGACCACCGGCACCGCGGGCAAGCTGCGGATGCAGGGCAACCCGCTCTTCCGTCAGGCCGTCGAAAAGCTTGCCTCGACGGCGGAAACGGCGCTCGCGAAAGTCGGGCTGAGCAGCGCCGATGTCGACTGGATCGTGCCGCATCAGGCCAATATCCGCATCATCCAGGGCACCGCCAGGAAGATGGGGCTGTCGATGGACCGCGTGATCGTCACGGTGCAGGATCACGGCAACACCTCTGCCGCGTCGATTCCTCTGGCCATGTCGGTGGGCGTCACCGAAGGCCGGATCAAGCGCGGCGATCTTGTGCTTTCGGAGGCGATCGGCGGCGGCCTGGCCTGGGGTGCCGTCGTCCTGCGCTGGTAATTGCCCGGAATTGCGCAAAAAATCGCACTTCAAGGCTGTGTGCTAAGCCGTTGACATTGACTCGGAAATTGCCTTCCCGCAAAGTATCCCGAAAAAAAGCGGGGACATGATGCCGAACAAGACACTAACACGCATGGATTTGAGCGAGGCGATCTTTCGCGAAGTCGGTCTGTCGCGCAATGACGCGGCGCAAATGGTCGAGAGCGTTCTGGGACACATGTCCGATGCGCTTGCCGACGGTGAACAGGTCAAGATTTCGTCCTTCGGCACCTTCTCGGTCCGCGACAAGACCGCCCGGGTTGGGCGCAATCCGAAGACCGGCGAAGAGGTTCCGATCAACCCGCGCCGCGTGCTGACGTTCAGACCCTCACATCTGATGAAAGACCGCGTCGCCGCCGGCAACAAGAGCTGAGGACGCAGCAGGGAATGGCCAAATCCGCCGACGCCTTTCGCACCATCAGCGAGGTTGCCGAATGGCTGGAGGTGCCGGCGCATGTCCTGCGGTTCTGGGAAAGCAAGTTCTCCCAGGTCAAGCCCGTGAAGCGCGCGGGCGGGAGGCGGTACTATCGCCCGTCCGACATGCGCCTTCTGGGCGGGATCAAGGCCCTCCTGCATGACGAGGGCATGACCATCAAGGGCGTTCAAAAGCTTTTGCGCGAAGAGGGCGTGCAGCATGTCGCGTCCCTGTCGCAATATCTTGACGACGGCTCCGCGGATCAGACATTCGACATGGCCTCACCGGATCCGGCCGCGCCAGCGCAAGTGCTGGCCTTCGAACGCCCCGGCACACCGCCCGAAGACGAAAGCGACGCCGCCGAGGACATGACCGGCGACGAGGATTCGCCGCCCCCCACCGCCTCGACCGACACCGAGGAGAGCGCAGGCGCGCCCCCCTTTGAAACGACACGCACGATGCCCGCGTCCGAAAGCGATCCGGAGCCGGAGGCAGTCAAGGAGCCAGAGGCAGAGCCCGAGTCGGAGGCAGAGACCGCGGCCCCCGTCAAGACCGGGCCCGAGCCGGACCTGGCTTCAAACCCGGACGACGATCCGCGCCCCGAACCGCCCCCCGAGCCCGAGGATACACCCCCGGATAACATCTTTGCCGATGACATCGCAGACCGGCCGCAGGCGCATTCAGAGCAAGAGTACACGGAGACGCAGACAGCGCCATCCGAATCTGACGCTCCGTCCCTGCCCCCGCTGCCCGACCTGCCCGCCGACCCTGCGGACGACTTGCCCGGTGCGCCCGGCGCCCTCAACGCCCTTGCGGCGCTCAAGCGTCCCGTCTCGCGCGACCTTGCAGCCGAACTCACAGGGCTGTCGAGCCGGTTGCGCGCCTGCGGGGTCAAGAAAGACGCAAACGACGTGCCGGGAACCTGAAATTTTGGGATTACCCCCTTGTCCCCACCCGGAAAACCGGTATGAACAGCGCATCGTCGGGCTATGGCGCAGCCTGGTAGCGCGTCCGTCTGGGGGACGGAAGGTCGCAGGTTCGAGTCCTGCTAGCCCGACCAAATTTACCGACGATCCCGCCCGCCTCGGCCCCTCGGGCACCGCAACACGGATGCGGGGCACGCGCATAGGGGGATGGTGATGACCGGGGTTGTTTCCAGCCAGCAGATCAAGCGGATGATCGCGGCGGGCACGCTTTCGGGCAGCCCCGACATCCTGCCAGAACAGATCCAGCCCGCGAGCCTCGATCTGCGCCTCGGGCAGGTCGCCTACCGGGTGCGCGCCTCGTTCCTCACCGGCAGCGGCCGCAGCGTCGCCGACCGGCTTGGCGAATTCGAGATGCACCGCATCGACCTCGGGCCCGGCGCGGTTCTGGAAAAAGGCTGCGTCTATGTCGTCCCGCTGATGGAACGCCTTGACCTCCCCGAGGGCGTGCAGGCGGTCGCCAATGCCAAATCCTCCACCGGGCGGCTTGACCTTCTGACCCGCGTGATCGCCGATGGCGGGGTAGAGTTCGACCGTGTCGCCCCGGGCTATGCCGGGCCGCTCTATGCCGAGATCTGTCCGCGTTCCTTTTCGGTACTGGTGCGCCCCGGCATGCGGCTCAACCAGATCCGCTTTCGTTCCGGTCAGGCGGTGCTTTCGGATGATGCGCTGCGCGCGCTCCATACCGAAACCCCGCTGGTTGACGGCAACGCGGCGGTGATCGACGAGGGGCTTGGCTTCTCGGTCGATCTGCGCCCCGCGACCGGCACGCTCGTGGGCTACCGTGCCAAGCCGCATGCCGGTGTGATCGACCTCGACCGCATCGGCCATTACGCGCCCGCAGACTACTGGGAAGAGGTGCATGCCGAGAACGGCCATATCATCCTCGACCCCGGTGCGTTCTACATCCTTGTCAGCCGCGAGGCGGTGCATATCCCGCCGCACTACGCCGCCGAGATGGCCCCCTACCTGGCCATGGTCGGCGAATTCCGCGTGCACTACGCGGGCTTTTTCGATCCCGGCTTTGGCCATGCGGCGGCGGGCGGGGCCGGATCGCGCGGCGTGCTCGAGGTGCGCTGCCACGAGGCACCTTTCGTGCTGGAACATGGCCAGATCGTCGGGCGGCTGGTCTATGAGCGGATGGATGAGGTGCCCGAACAGCTTTACGGCGCGGATATCGCCTCGAATTACCAGGGCCAGGGCCTCAAGCTTTCCAAGCATTTCAAGGCCTGAGTCGCGCGCTCAGGACCCGCGCCGATCCTCCGGCATGCCCGACCGCACCGCCGCCTCTGCCGCCGTTGCGAGCGTCTTGCGCCCCTCGAATTCCGCCACCCGCAGCGGCGCGTGATAGATCACCGTGACGCCACCCTGCCGGGGCGCGCCCAGCACCTGCAGCAGATGCCCGCCAAAGCTCATGTCGCCCCACCAGCCATAAAAGCGGGGGTCCTGATCGGCGGGTGCCTCATAGACCAGCGTAATCGGCTGTACCTGCATCGGTTGCGCCTTTTCCAAGTTGAAGAACGCCTCGAAAAGCGTTGATTTAAATAGGAGAACCCGCAACCCGTCAGTCGAGCTTCCCTCGGGAAAAAACAGCAGCCTGTGCCCCAGCCCCAACCGCTCCGCGAAAATCGCGGTCTGCGCGCGCGCCTCGCGCCGGTCGCGCTTGATGAAGACGGTGCCGGTCAGCCGCGCCAAGGCGCCGATCCCGGGCCAGCCCGCCACCTCGGATTTCGACACGAAATAGACCCGCTTGCGCGCGTTGAGCGCGAAGATGTCGAGCCAGGAGACGTGATTGCAGACCACCGCGCCGGGCCCGGTCAGCGGCTGTCCCTCGATGCGATGCGACATGCCAAGGATGACGAAAACCGACCGGCATACCCATTTGGTGATCGCTGGCGTCCACGGCCGGTGTGCGCCATAGACCGGCCGCTCGATCAGCCGCAGCGGCAGCGTCGCCAGCACGCCCGCGACCAGCACCAGCAGCAGAAGTGAGCCGCGCAACGCGACCCGAGGCCAGTGCCCCGCGCCGCGCGGCACGTCGGGCGGCGGCGCACCCGAACGCCAGGTCACGCTCACCGCGCCGCCCCCTTGGTGTAGATCGCGCGTTGCGTGGCGCTCAGCCGCGCGGTGTCCATGATCAGGCATACATCGGTGGTGTTGAAGGCATGATCCACATAGGCCCCCTCGCCGACATGACCGCCAAGCCGCAGATAGGCCTTGATCAAGGGCGGCACCTGCAACATCGCGGCGCGCCGGTCGAGCGCGTCCTCCGCGACCAGATCCATCGGCTGGAAATACTCGGGCCGCGCCCGTACCCGCAACTCGGGCGGCGCGAGGTGACGGTGATGCAACAGCGACAGCGGCAACGCCAGCCGCTGCACGTCGGTGCCGTGAAAACTCGCGACGCCAAACAGAATGTCGCTGCCATGCCTGTCGACATAGTCGCTCAGCCCCTGCCAGAGGTAATACATGCCCGGCCCGCCGCGATAGGGTCTGGCAAGGCAGGACCGGCCCAGTTCCAGCAGCCGCCGCCCGCTCCGGCGCAGCGGGCCCAGGTCGTATTCGTCCTCGGAATAGAATTGCCCGGCCCGCGCCGCCTGATCGTCGCGCAACAGCCGGTAGACCCCCACCACCGCGTCCTCCCGCGCAAGATCGAGCAGCAACAGGTGATCGAAATAGGCGTCGAAGCGGTCACGCTCCAGCCGTGCGGCGTGATCGACCATCGCGCCGTCGCTGCCCAGTTCCTCGACAAAGACCTCGTAGCGCAAGGCTTGCGCGGCGCGCACCTCCGCCTCGGTTTCGGCCAGTTTCACACGGAACTTGGGGGCGGTGGCGGTCATCGGCCTCGTCTCTGCGTTCTGTCGCGGTTCTAGGCAAGCTCACGACAAAGTGCAACGCCGCCCGCGCATGCGGACTTGGCGGATGTTAACGATTTGATAACCTTGATCAGGGATCAAGAACCGGAAGCAGTTCCACCCGTGATCCGTCGATCACAACCTTGCCCTCTTCGCGAAAGTTGACCGTGATGCGCCCGCCGATATTCGACTGTACCTGCCCCACACCCCAATCGGGGCGCTCGGGGTGCTCGACGAACATGCCCGGCGAGAGGATCGAATTCATGTCGCTCATGGCACCCTCCGCGCCGCACGGCATCTGTCATGCCGCAGGATGATCCCGCGCTTGCCGCGCTGATAGGCTCGCGCATCTGTCACGATCTGGCAAGCCCCCTTGGGGCCATCGCCAACGGCCTGGAACTGCTCACGCTTTCGGGCCTGGGCGAGAGCGCGGAACTGACCCTCCTGCGCGACAGCCTGCAGGGCGCGCGCGCCTCGCTCGATCTTGCGCGGCTGGCCTTCGGGCGCGCCGGGACGGTCGGCGATATCACCGCCGAGGCGCTGCACGCTGTCCTGTCGGCGCATTACACGGCCCGCCCGCGCCTGACGCTCGACTGGCAGGTGACCGGCACCATGCCACGCGCCCGCGCCCAGATCATCGCGCTTGCCTGTCTCGCCTCCGAGACGGCGCTGCCGCGCGGCGGCGTGTTGCAGGTCTCGGGCCGCCCGACGGCCACGCGCATCACCGCCACCGGGGTCGGTGTAAGCGTCGATGCCGCGCTCTGGAATGGGCTAGCCGGCGACACGCCCCTGCCCGTCTCGGACCCGCGCCACGTGGAATTTCGCCTGCTGCGCGACTGTCTCGCGGCACAGGGCGCGCGCGCTGAACATTGCCACACCGCGGACCGGCTCACGCTCACGGTCTGACGCCGCCGCTGCCCGCGCTCAGGCCCGCGTCGCGCCGTCGCCCTCGACCAGATACTTG
Source organism: Roseovarius sp. MBR-154 (assembly GCF_053628595.1). Lineage (NCBI taxonomy): Bacteria > Pseudomonadati > Pseudomonadota > Alphaproteobacteria > Rhodobacterales > Roseobacteraceae > Roseovarius > Roseovarius sp. MBR-154. Next base: position 54,372 of record NZ_JBRJGR010000019.1, on the reverse strand, counting down.
AAACTCGTCAGCTGCGCCGCGCCCACCGGGCCGCGCGCGTGCATCTTGCCGGTGGCGATGCCGATCTCGGCCCCCATCCCGAACTCACCCCCATCAGCGAACTGGGTGGAGGCATTGCGCATCAGGATCGCGCTGTCGAGCCGGGCAAAGAACCGCTCGGCCGCCGCGTCATCCTCGGTGATGATGCAATCGGTGTGGTTGGAGCCGTAGCGCCGGATATGGGCAATCGCGCCGTTGATATCCTCGACCACCTTGGCCGCGATGATACTGTCGAGATACTCGCAGCCCCAATCCTCAGGCTTGGCGGGTACCGTGCCGTCAATCCCCGACAGCGCCTCATCGGCGCGCACCTCGACGCCTGCGTCGATCAGCGCGCGGATCACCCCCTCCCCGATGGTGCCCGCCACGTCGCGATGGATCAGCAGGCATTCCGCAGCCCCGCAAATCCCCGTGCGCCGCGTCTTGGCGTTGAGCACGACGCGCAGGGCTTTCTCCGGATCCGCCGCCGCATCGAGATAGACATGCACGATCCCTTCGAGATGGGCAAAGACCGGCACCCGCGCCTCGCGCTGCACGAGGCCCACCAGCCCCTTGCCGCCACGCGGCACGATCACGTCAATCGTGTCGGTCATGGTCAGCATTTCCTGCACCGCCGCGCGGTCCCGGGTCGGCACGCGCTGAATCGCGTCCTCGGGCAGCCCAGCGGCGCGCAGCCCCTCGACCAGACAGGCGTGGATCGCGCCCGACGAATGAAAGCTCTCCGAACCACCACGCAGAATCACCGCATTGCCGGATTTCAGGCAGAGCGCGCCTGCATCCGCCGTCACATTGGGGCGGCTCTCGTAGATCACGCCGATCACACCCAGGGGCGTGCGCACGCGGCGGATGTGAATACCCGAAGGCTGGTCCCATTCCGCCAGAACCTCGCCCACCGGATCGTGCTGTGCGGCCACGGCGCGCAGCCCCTCGACCATGGCCCTGATCCGGGCCTCATCGAGCGCCAGCCGGTCCATCATCGCCGGGGACAGCCCCTTGTCGCGGCCAAGCGCCAGATCCTCGGCATTGGCGGTCAGGATTGTCTCGCGCCCCTGCCAGACCGCATCGGCGGCGGTCTCGAGCGCATGGCGCTTGGTGGCGGGATCGGCTACGGCCAGTTCGGCGGCGGCGGCACGCGCCCGCGCGCCGATCCCGGCCATCAGCGCGGCAATATCGGTCTGGTCCTTCATGGTCTCGCCCCTCGCAAACAGGTTTCAGATTGCCATATCGTCGCGATGGATCAAAGGCCCGCGCGCCGGATAGCCCAGCACGTCCTCGATCTGATCCGAGCGCAGGTGCTTGATCCGGTCGGCATCGCCCGCGTCATAGCGCGTCAGCCCCTGCCCCAGCACGCGGCCCGTCTCATCGGCTACCTCGACCGGATCGCCCCGACCGAAACGGCCCGTGACCTGCATGACCCCGGCGGGCAACAGGCTGCTGCCCTTGGCCAAGGCGCCCGCCGCACCCGCATCGACGGTAAACCGCCCCTTGGGCTTCATCGCGGCAATCCAGGCCTTGCGCTTTTGCTGCGGATCACCCTGCGCCAGGAACCACGTCGCCGGTGCGCCCTCTTCCAGCGCGCGCACCGGGTGCAGCACGCCGCCGTGGGTAATCGCCATGTCGCAGCCGCCCGCGGTGGCGGTCTTGGCGGCCATCAGCTTGGTCTTCATCCCGCCCTTGCTCAGGCCCGATCCGGCATCGCCCGCCATCGCCTCGATCTCGGGCGTGATCGCCTCGATCACGTCGAACCGGCGCGCGCCCGCGTCCTGCATCGGGTTGGCGGAATAGAACCCGTCCACATCCGACAGCAGGATCAACTGATCCGCCCCCGCCGTCACCGCCACCTGCGCCGCCATCCGGTCATTGTCGCCATAGCGGATTTCATCCGTCGCAACGGTGTCGTTCTCGTTGACGATCGGCACCGCGCCAAACCGCAACAACTGCTCCAGCGTCGCGCGGGAATTGAGATAACGGCGGCGGTCGGCGCTGTCCTCCAGCGTCACCAGCACCTGCGCCGAGGTCAGCCCGTGCCGGGCGAGCGCGGCATCATAAGCCCCGGCAAGGCGGATCTGCCCCACGGCAGCAGCAGCTTGGCTCTGCTCCAGGCTGAGATCGGTCGCAGGCAGCCCCAGCACCCCGCGCCCGAGCGCGATGGAGCCCGACGACACCAGGATCACATCCGTCCCGCGCGCGCGCAACCGCGCCACATCCTCGGCCAGTGAGGCCAGCCAGTCGGCGCGCAACGCGCCCGTGCCCCGGTCGACCAGCAGCGCCGAGCCGACCTTGATCACCAGCCGTTTCGCGTCTTTTACGGTTGCCACGGTGCGTCGTCGTCCTCTGCCGGTCGGTGGCGCAGTCGGTTGGCGTCGATCCGCTCGCGCAGCGCGCGCAGCACCTCGGTGACACCCTCGCCGGACACACCCGACATCAGCATCACCGGCGTGCCGCAGGCGGTCTCCAGTTCATCGCGCAGGAACGCGCGTTCCTCCTCGTCCAGCGTGTCGATCTTGTTGAGCACGGTCAGGCGCGGCTTGTGCGCCAGCCCCTCGCCATAAGCCTCCAACTCATTGATGATGGTCTGATAATCGCGCACGAGATCGCCCGAGCTGCCATCCACCAGATGCAAGAGCACCGCGCAACGCTCGACATGGCCCAGGAAAAGATCGCCCAGCCCCCGGCCCTCGGACGCGCCGTCGATCAGCCCCGGAATATCGGCCACCACGAATTCCACATTATCCACGCCGACAACGCCGAGATTGGGATGCAGCGTGGTGAACGGATAGTCCGCGATCTTGGGCCGGGCATTGGACGTGGCCGCGAGGAACGTGGACTTGCCCGCATTCGGCAGCCCCAACAGCCCCACATCTGCAATCAGCTTCAATCGCAGCCAGATCGTGCGTTCGACCCCCTCCTGCCCGGGATTGGCCCGGCGCGGGGCCTGGTTGGTCGAGGTCTTGAACCGCACATTGCCCCAGCCGCCATTGCCACCCTTGGCCAGCTGCACACGCTGACCGATCTCGGTCATGTCGGCGATCACCGTCTCTTCGTCCTCGTCGAGGATCTCGGTGCCCACAGGCACGCGCAGCACGATATCCTCGCCGGTAAAGCCGGTGCGCTCACGGCCCATGCCGTGCTGACCGTTCTGGGCAAAGAAATGCTGCTGATACCGAAAGTCGATCAGCGTGTTGAGCCCGTCCACCGCCTCGGCCCAGACCGAACCGCCATGCCCGCCATCGCCGCCATCGGGACCGCCGAACTCGATGTATTTCTCGCGCCGAAAGCTGACGCAGCCCGCGCCGCCCGAACCGGAGCGGATATAGACCTTTGCGAGATCGAGAAATTTCATGTGTCGTCCTTACGCAAAGGCCACGCGCCACGCGCGCCTTATGTCATCTTCTTGCTATAGGTCCAGGTCGGCACATTGGCCGCGCGCGCCACGGAATAGCTCTCGGCATCCCCAAGATACTGAAAGCCGCAATTCGTCAAGACCCGGGCCGAGGCGGCATTGTCCTGAAACACGCTGGCGAAAATCGCCTGCGCCTGGTGCGGATTGGCGGCCAGAACCGCCTCCACCGCGGCCGAAGCGACGCCGGTATTCCAATAGGCCGGAGCCACCCAATAGGCGATTTCCGACCGGCCCACATCGACGCGGGTCAGGCTCACCAGCCCCATCACCTCGGTACGGCCCGATTTGGTGCCATCAATGGCCCAGATATCCTCGACCCGGTCCTCGGCCTGCGCCCGCGCGATCAGCGCCTCGGTGCTGCCCGGCGGCAAGGGGTGCGGGATCGACGACGTCCCCCGCGCCACCCGCTCGTCGCCTGCATTGTGCGAGATCAGCCCCGCATCCGACGCCCGCAAGGGCCGCAAATCGAACCGCTCGGCCTCGATCACCGGCTGGTTGACGATGGGTTCCAGTTTCATGCGCTCCTCCTCATGCTCCGGGCGCGTCTCGTGTCTCATCAGATGGGGGCACCGGGTCGGGTCACAAGACGGCGCACTCCTCTTCGCACCCGATTGTGACGCATGCTTGACCGATGCTTGGCCCTGAGACGGAAAAGGGGACCGGCAGCTTTGCCGATCCCCTCATGTCATTGACCTGTCAAGGACGGCTTATTCGGCGGCCTCCGCCACTGGCAGAACCGAAATGAAGGTGCGGCCCTTGATCCCCTTGTGGAATTTCACCGCGCCCTCGGCCACGGCAAAAAGGGTGTGATCCTTGCCCTGCCCCACGCCTTGGCCCGGCCAGAACTTGTTGCCGCGCTGACGCGCGATGATGTTGCCGGGGATCACGGCTTCGCCGCCGTATTTCTTGACGCCAAGGCGGCGACCGGCAGAGTCGCGACCGTTACGGGATGAACCGCCTGCTTTTTTATGTGCCATCTGGTCTCTCCTTAGCCTTTGGTCAGCTCTTGGGCCTGTGCGATCCAGCCTTCACGCTCGATACGGCCCTTGAACGACAGTTTTTCGTCCATATCAGCAACATCGGCCTCCGTCCATGCCGCGATCTGGGCAAAGGACGTCACACCGGCCTCGTGCAGCTTCTTCTCAAGCGCGGGGCCAACGCCCGACAGTTGCTTGAGATCATCACCACCGGCGGCGGCTTTGGGCGCTTCGGCCTTGGCGGCGGCTTTCTTGGTGGGTGCCGTCGTCTCGGTGGCGGCCACGGCCCCGACGGACCCCGCACCGATTGCGGCCTTGACGCCCGACTTGTCGCCGCCCTTGGCGAGAATCTCGGTCACGCGCAGCAGGGTCAGCTGCTGACGGTGGCCCTTGGTGCGCTGCGAGCCGTGCTTGCGGCGACGCTTGACGAAGTGGATGACCTTGTCACCCTTGACCTGATCGACAACCTCGGCCTGAACGGCGGCACCTTCGACAAGCGGCGCACCGATCACCGGCGCGTCGCCGCCCAGCATCAGAACTTCGTTGAATTGAACTGTCTCACCGGCATCCGCCGCAAGCTTCTCGACACGGAGCATGTCACCCGACTGCACCTTGTACTGCTTGCCACCGGTCTTGAGGACCGCAAACATGGGCTCTTCCTTTTTCTTCCGCGCTCTGTGGTCCCTGTGATTACAGGCGTTTCCGGCCCTTTGGCCACCTCGAACGGCGCACCCTCTGAGGGTGTCATGAACAACGAACCCGGCAAGATCATCCCGCCGGGTGGCGGGCGTATGCGACAACGGTGGCGCAAAGTCAAGGCCCGGTCAGGTCAACGCCAATTAATTCCGGGCCGCGCGGTCTCACAATTCCTGCGCGGGCTGCAATTCGGCCATGCGCGCGGCCAGCACTTCAAAGCGGTTGGCCATGATCTCGTACTGCACCGCGTTCATCAGCTCATAGACCCGCGCCATCACCGGATGCTCCAGCGCCTCGACATAGGCGCGCAGGTCCTCGGTCGAGAGGCTCGCATAGGTCGCCGCCGCATTGGCCAGTGCCGAAGCCTCGATCTGCGCCCGCAACTCCGCCTCGCCCTCGGCCATCAGCGCGCGCAGCGCCTGCTCGTCGAGATCGTAGTCGAGCATGCCGGCATAGGACGCGGCCAAGAGGAACCGCACCTGGATTTCCTGCACCGCGCGCACCCCCGTCCCGGCACTGTCCACGGCGGCGTTCATGTCGCGCAAGACCTCGCGCCGATCCTCGGGCATCTCGGTCAACAACTCCAAACCCTCGTCGCGCTTGGCATCGTCGTCCTCGCGCATGTGCGAGGCATTCTCGACCGCCACCAGCCGTTGCCCGAGATCGGACGCGTAGAATTCGGCGGCATGGCTCAGCATCTCGTCGCTCAGCGTCTCGCTCAGCATGTCGAGCGCCGTCTCGCGCATCCGGTCGGTGTCGAACACCTCGCGGGCCACGCGCTCCCACTCATATCCGAAATCGCTGGCCTCGAGGCCCAGCATCGCGGGCGCGTCGGCCGCAGCCAGGGCGATGGAATCGAGCGCCACGCCAAAGCCGGTGACCTCCAGATAGGCCTCCAGCCGGTCCCGGTCCGCAGCCCGCGCGGGCATGGTGGCGGCGCTGATCACCGCTGCGACGAATGCCGCAGAGAGCATCATCGCGTGCAACAGCGGTCGTGGAGCAAGGCGTGGGCGTGACATCTGGCAATCCTTTTTCGCAGTCATCGCCGACAACCTAGGCAAATTCCCACGCCAAACAATGCAAATCCCCCTTGCCCCGCCTGCCAAAGGCGATTACACGCCACCTCCAGACCCCCGCGGAGAGGTGCCGGAGTGGTCGAACGGGGCGGTCTCGAAAACCGTTGAGGATGCAAGTCCTCCCAGGGTTCGAATCCCTGTCTCTCCGCCATAATCCCTTGAAATAGTTTAACAATTTTCCAGATCAGGGATTTCCATTGCCGACCTGGTGACGGTTGTCACGCGATGGTTTCCGGGTGCCCACAAGGGGTCCGACGCGCTATGATCGCCGAAACGTGATCGGGGCAGGCATGGCAGCACGCAACGAACTCTATGCAAAATTTGGCATAACCGCCGAAGCGATGCAGCTTTTCGAACCAGAACTTGGAACGCTTTTCTATCAGTAAGCGCGATCGAAGACGGCTGAGCGTGTCACCATGCCCGAAATCGAGCAGCAGGACGCCATCGGCGTCGGGTGTGGGGATATCGCGCAGATCCTCCGCCTCCGGACACTCTCCATCCCCGCCCTGTCCATCGGTCCGGAATATGGCAGGTCAGCCCACCAGACGGTCTCCAAAACAAGACAAACCATGTCCGGAGCAACAGGGCGGCTTTGGTCGCAACGCGCACAAGACCGGGTGATTTGACAGATTTCGAAATTCGTTTATGTTCGCGCGCATATGTTAGCGCTAACTCATCCGCTGACTCACCACATCATCTATCAAGGAGGGTGCCATGACACTCAGGCTGGCAATCAACGGGTTCGGCCGCATCGGGCGCAACGTGCTGCGCGCGCTGGTGGAGACCGGACGCCAGGACATCGAGATCGTGGCGATCAACGATCTCGGCCCGGTGGAGACCAACGCCCACCTGCTGGAATTCGACAGCGTGCATGGCCGCTTTCCCGGCACCCTCAGCACCACCGAGGACAGTATCGACGCAGGCCGCGGGCCGATCCGCGTGACCGCGCTGCGTGACCCGGCGGAGTTGCCCTGGGGCGACGTCGATATCGTGCTGGAATGCACGGGCCTCTTTACCGACCGCGACAAGGCCGCCGCGCATCTGAAGAACGGCGCGAAGCGGGTGCTGGTCTCGGCCCCCTCGAAAGGCGCGGATCGCACGGTGGTGTATGGGGTGAACCATGATGATCTGACGGCAGAGGATATCATCGTCTCGAACGCCTCCTGCACCACCAATTGCCTCGCCCCGGTGGCCAAGGTGCTGCACGAGAGCGTGGGCATCACGCGCGGCTTCATGACCACGGTGCACAGCTATACCGGCGATCAGCCGACGCTCGACACGATGCACAAGGATCTCTATCGCGCACGGGCGGCGGGGCTGAACATCATCCCCACCACCACCGGCGCGGCGCGCGCCGTCGGGCTGGTTCTGCCGGCGCTTGACGGGCGGCTTGATGGCACGGCCATTCGCGTGCCGACCCCGAATGTCAGCGTCGTCGATCTGACATTCGAGTCCGCGCGCGACACCGATGTGGACGAGATCAACGCCGCGATGGCGGCGGCGGCCGGTGGCACGCTTGGCGGCATCCTCGATCTCACGCGCCGCGAACTCGTCTCATCGGATTTCAACCACAACCCGCACAGCTCGATCTTCGCCACCGATCAGACCCGCGTTCTGGACGCCCGCATGTGTCGGGTGCTGGCCTGGTATGACAACGAATGGGGCTTTTCCAACCGCATGCTCGACGTCGCGGGCGAGATGGGCAAGCACCTCGCCTGATCAGGCAAGCTTGGCCAGCAGTGCCGCTTTCACGGCGGGGGGGACGAATTTCGTCACGTCCCCGCCCAGCCGCGCGATTTCCTTGACCAGTTTCGACGCGATCGCCTGATGATTCGCATCGGCCATCAGAAACACCGTCTCGACCGAATTATCCAGCGCGCGGTTCATCCCGACCATCTGGAATTCATACTCGAAATCGGTGACCGCCCGCAGGCCCCGCACGATGATCTGCGCGCCCACGTCATGGGCCGCGTTGATCAGCAGGTTCTCGAACGGGTGCGCCACGATCTCGGTGCCGGTCTCGGTGCTCAGCGCGCGCGCCTCGGCCTCGATCATCGCGACGCGTTCCTCCAGCGTGAAGAGCGGACCCTTGTCGCGGTTGATCGCCACCCCGATCACCAGCCGGTCCACCAGAACCGACGCCCGGCGGATGATATCGACATGCCCGAGCGTGATCGGATCGAACGTGCCGGGATAGAGGGCTATGCGCATCGGGCCGCTCCTTTATTGCAATCGCGGCTGACGCAACAATATTGCATTCGTGAATGCAAGCCCTAGTAGCCCATGATCATCCCTTCAAGCGCATTCTTCTCCATCGACAGTTCCTCAAGCCGCGCCTTGACCACATCGCCGATGGTGACGATGCCCACCAGCTTGCCATCCTCGACCACCGGCATGTGACGGAATCGGCCATCGGTCATCCGGGTCAGCACCGCGTCGGAACTGTCATTCTTGGAGCAGCAGACCGGGTTGCGGGTCATCATCTCGGAAACCGTCTCGGTCATGCACGACACGCCGCGCACCGCAAGGCTGCGCACGATATCGCGCTCCGAGAGGATGCCCTCGACGGTCTCACCGTCGCGCGACACCACCAGCCCCCCGATCCGGCGTTCCGCCAGCGTCTGCGCCGCCTCCGAGACCTTGGTCTCGGGGGTGATCGTGATCACCGTGCCGTCGCCCTTGGACTTCAGAATCTGCTGAACCAGCATGGCGTGCCCTCCGAAATAAAATATCCTCAAATCAGCGTGATGCAGAACAAAATTTTTGTCAACTGCGCGCCTCGAGCCGGGCAACCTCTTGCCGCAAGCCCTCGCCGAGGGCGGCGGCAAAGCGATTCTGCCGTTCCAGCCTGCGATCATCGGCATGGCGCACCAGATAAAAGCTGCGCGTGAGCGTGAACTGATCGGTCAGGATGCGGGTGACACCGCGCGCCCAGGGCAGTGAGAAATCATGCAGCACGCCGATCCCGCCCGCCTGCCGCACCCAGTGAAGCTGCACCGAGACGGAATTCGACGCCAGGCTCACCCGCTCCACCCCCGCCTCGCTGAGATAGTCGAGTTCCTTGTCGAAGATCATGTCCTGGATATAGCCCACCATCCGGTGCCCGCGCAGATCGCCGAGCGTCTCGATGGGGCCTGCGTTTTTCAGATAGCGGACCGATGCCGCCAGATGGAGCCGGTAATCGGTGAGTTTCTGCACCGTCAGACGCCCCGCCGTGGGCGGGCTGACGGCGATCACCATGTCAGCCTCGCGCCGGGTCAGGTTGAAGACCCGCGGCAGGGCGACGATCTGGATCTCCAGGTCCGGGTTGTCGGCGCCGATCGCGGCGCAGACCTGCGGCAACAGGAAATTGGCGCAGCCATCGGGCGCGCCGATGCGGATCTGCCCGGACATGCTGCCCGCCTGTCCCGCCATATCCTCGGCCGCCTCCTGCATCGCCTGTTCGGCGCGCATCGCATGCGCCATCAGCCGCTGGCCCGACTCGCTCAGCGCATAGCCGGTGGGGGACTTGGCGAAAAGCGGCGCGCCGATCTCTTCTTCAAGCCGCGCCACGCGCCGCCCCACCGTGGCCGGGTCGATCCGCAGCGCGCGGCCCGCGCCCGACAGGCTCTCGGCGCGGGCCACGGCGAGGAAAATCCGGATATCGTCCCAATGCGGCTGCATGGCGGCCCCCTTTGCAGAAATGCAAATCGCTTTTGGAATATTGCCCCTTTTCGCCCGAGTTTTGCAAGACTACCCTGCGCCCAACCCTGAAGGAGGATCCCAGATGCAAGAGCTGACCCATTACATCAACGGCGAGCATGTCAAAGGCACGTCCGGCCGGTTTTCCGACGTGTTCAACCCCGCCACCGGCGAAGTGCAGGCGAAATGCCCGCTGGCCAGCGTCGAGGAGATGGAACAGGCGGTCGCCGCAGCACAGGCGGCACAGCCCAAATGGGGCGCCACCAACCCGCAGCGCCGCGCCCGCGTGATGATGGAATTCGTCCGCCTGCTCAACCGCGACATGGACAAGCTGGCCGAGGCGCTGAGCCGCGAGCACGGCAAGACCTTTCCCGATGCCAAGGGCGACATTCAGCGTGGCCTGGAAGTGGTGGAATACTGCATCGGCGCGCCGCAACTGCTCAAGGGCGAGTTCACCGACAGCGCGGGCCCCGGCATCGACATGTACTCCATGCGTCAGCCTTTGGGTGTGACGGCGGGCATCACCCCCTTCAACTTCCCGGCAATGATCCCGATGTGGATGTTCGCACCGGCGCTGGCCTGTGGCAACGCCTTTATCCTCAAACCCTCCGAGCGCGACCCCTCGGTGCCCTTGATGCTGGCCGAACTGATGGAAGAGGCCGGTTTGCCCAAGGGTCTGTTGCAGGTGGTGAACGGCGACAAGGTGGCGGTGGATGCGATCCTCTACAATGACGTGATCCAGTCGATCGGCTTTGTCGGCTCCACGCCCATTGCCGAATATATCTACGGCACCGGCTGTTCGCAGGGCAAGCGCGTGCAGTGCTTCGGCGGGGCCAAGAACCACATGATCGTGATGCCCGATGCCGATATGGATCAGGCCGCCGACGCGCTCATTGGCGCAGGTTACGGCGCTGCGGGCGAACGCTGCATGGCGATTTCCGTGGCCGTGCCGGTCGGTGACGAGACCGCCGACCGTCTGATCGAAAAGCTGGTGCCGCGCATCGAAAAGCTCAAGGTCGGGCCCTACACGGCGGGCGATGACGTCGATTACGGCCCCGTGGTGACGGCGGCGGCCAAGGAAAAGATCCTCGGGCTGGTGCAATCGGGGCTGGATCAGGGCGCCGAACTCGTGGTCGATGGCCGCGATTTCAACCTGCAGGGCTATGAGGACGGCTTCTTTGTCGGCCCGCACCTCTTTGACCGGGTGACGCCCGATATGGACATCTACCAGCAGGAAATCTTCGGCCCGGTCCTCTCCACCGTGCGCGCGGGCAGCTACGAAGAGGCGCTCAAGCTGGCGATGGATCACGAGATGGGCAACGGCACCGCGATCTTTACCCGCGACGGCGACGCCGCGCGCGATTTCGCCAACCGGATCAATATCGGCATGGTGGGCATCAACGTACCGATCCCGGTGCCGCTCGCGTATCACACTTTCGGCGGCTGGAAGAAATCGGTCTTTGGCGACCTCAACCAGCATGGGCCGGACGCGTTCAAGTTCTACACCCGCACCAAGACCGTGACGGCGCGTTGGCCGTCCGGCATCAAGGACGGCGGCGAGTTCAACTTCAAGGCGATGGACTGATCGCCCAAGGCGGGGGCGCGATACGCCGCCCCTGCCCCCTTTTCCGATACCCGGCGTGAAAAAAACCGCCGCACGTTCCAGCGAACGGCGGCGGCAAGGTGTGGCGGGCCCTCATCCTCTGGCGACATTCGGGGGGAATGAGGCAGAACCCCGAAAACCGGTTGGGACAGGCAGTGCGTACACCTCCCCGATTTGGGACAGGGGAAAGGCGCACGAAGGGCCAGAGGGCGGACCCGCCAGGCAGAAACCTGAAAAAACGCTGTCAGAACATCCCGGGCAGATAGAGCGCGCCAATGAGCGTCACCATCAATGCGGCGGCCCCGATGGCATCGCCGACAATCGTATCCTGCGCGCGAACCGCGGCGGTCTTGATCTGGTGCAACATGGGCTGGCTCCTCCTGATGTCCATCCTGTTGCCTCTTTGTTCTCATATCTTCCGCGCCTTGTAAAGAACTTTATGAGAACATTTGTGAACGGTCTGGAACATTTCGCCTAACCGACTGAAATCAAACGGATCGCCTGATCCTGCTCCATCAGCCACAGGAGCACCCGCGCCGCCCGCCCGCGCGCGCCCTCGAGATCCGGGTCGTCATGCAAGAGCTTGCGCGCATCCGACTGCGCCACCGCCATCAGCGCCGCCTGCGCCTCGAGATCCGCCACGCGAAACTTCGGCAGACCCGATTGCGCCGTGCCGATCAGATCGCCCGCGCCGCGCATCTCCAGATCGACCTCGGAAATGCGAAACCCGTCCTCGGTGTCGCGCATCGTCTCCAGTCGGCGCGCCCCGCCTTCGCTCAGCGGCGCCTGATACATCAAAAGACAGGTCGAGGCCGCCTCGCCCCGCCCCACGCGCCCCCGCAACTGATGCAACTGCGCGAGCCCGAAACTCTCGGCCCGCTCGATCACCATGATCGAGGCATTGGGCACATCCACCCCCACCTCGATCACCGTCGTCGACACCAGCACGCTGGTCTCGCCGCGCTGAAACGCGGCCATGGCGGCATCCTTGTCGTCGGGCGGCATCTGGCCATGCACCAGCCCCACAACCCCCTCGCCAAGCGCCGCGCGCAGACGACGGAACCGCTCTTCGGCACTGGAAAGATCCACCACCTCGCTCTCATCGACCAGCGGGCAGACCCAATAGGCCTGCCGCCCCTCGGCAATGGCGCGGCGCAGGTGATCGACCACCTCGTCGATCCGCCCAATATTCACCAGCGCGGTCTTGATCGGCTTGCGCCCGGGCGGCTTTTCATCCAGCACGCTCACATCCATATCGCCATATTGCGCCAGCGCCAGAGAGCGCGGAATCGGTGTCGCCGTCATCACCAGCACATCCGCCTGCGCGCCCTTCTTGCCCAGTTCCAGCCTCTGCCGCACCCCGAACCGGTGCTGCTCGTCGACAATCGCGAGCCGCAGATCGGCAAATTCCACATCCTTTTGGAACACCGCATGGGTGCCCACCAGAATCTGGATATCGCCGCGCTTGAGCGCCTCCAGCTTGGCGCGCCGCTCCGCCCCCTTGTCGCGGCCTGTCAGGATCTCAAGCACCACGCCCGCGCTCTCGGCCAAGGGCCGCAAGCCCTGCAAATGCTGCCGCGCGAGGATCTCGGTGGGCGCCATCATCACCCCCTGCCCGCCCGCCTCGACCGCGATCAGCAGCGCCTTGAACGCCACCAGCGTCTTGCCCGCGCCGACATCGCCCTGAAGCAATCGGTTCATCCGCATCTCCGAAGCCATATCGCCCGCGATCTCGGCGATCGCGCCGGTCTGTGCGCCGGTCAGGGCATAGGGCAACGCGTCGAGCACGCGCGCCTGCAACGCCCCCGTGCCAACCGTCGCGCGCCCCTTGACCCGGCGCAGCCTGGCCCGCGCCAGCGCCAATGTGAGCTGATGCGCCATCAACTCGTCATAGGCCAGCCGCTCGCGCGCCGGATGCGCGGGCGACAGATCCTGCACCCGCTCCGGCGCATGCGCCGCGCGCACCGCCGCCGCCCAATCGGGCCAGCCCGCCTGCGCCTTCTGCACCGGGTCGATCCATTCGCCCAGCTCCGGCACCCGGGTCAGCGCCGCCTGCGCCGCCTTGGCCATCATGCGCTGCGTCACCCCTGCGGTCAGCGGATAGACCGGCTCGAAGGCCGGAATCTCGTGGGCCTCATCAAGCGGCAAGACATGATCGGGATGCACCATCTGCGCCACCCCGTCGAACAGCTCCACCTTTCCCGAGACCACCCGCCGCGCGCCGGTGGGAAGGCTGCGTTTCAGATAATCGCCCTGGCTGCGGAAGAACACGAGTTGAAAGCTCGTGGCGGCATCCTCGACCACCACGCGATACGGCCCGCCCTTCCGGGTATTGGGCCGGTGCTGGCCCACCGTCACCTCGACCGTCACGACGCCCGGTATCTCCGCGCCCTGCACGGTCGCGCGGCGCGACCGGTCGACGCCGGAATGCGGCAGGGTAAAGATCAGGTCGCGCGGGCGGGCGATGTCCAATGCTGCCAGATGCTGCGCCGTCTTCGGCCCAACCCCCTCCAGCGTGTCGAGCCCCGCAAAGAGCGGAAACAGGATCTCGGGCCGCCCGCTCATGCGTCCCCGATGAGCGCGAGCCACCCGTCCTCGTCGATCGTCTCGATGCCCAGATCCGCGGCCTTCTTGGCCTTCGATCCCGCCCCCGGCCCGGCCACCAGCAGATCGGTGCGCGCGCTGACGCTGCCCGAAACCTTGGCGCCCAATGCCTCGGCCCGCGCCTTGGCCTCGGCGCGGGTCATCTTCTCAAGGCTGCCGGTAAAGACCACCGTCTTGCCCGCCACCGGGCTGCCCGAGGTGTCGGGGCGGGCGGCCTCCTCGACCTCGAGATGCGTGACCAGCCGGTCAATGCTCGCGCGCTCATTGTCTTCGGCAAAGGCCCCGACAAGGCTACGCGCCAATACCTCGCCTACCCCGTCGATCCCCAGAAGCCGCTCCCAGTCCGGGCCCTCAAAGCCCGCCGCGCCATCCATCGCCGCCGTGAACTCCTCCCAGCGGCCATAATTGCGCGCGATGAGGTTGCTGGCCTGCTCGCCCACATGCCGGATACCAAGCGCAAAGAGCAGCCTCCCGAACGGGATTTTCCGTTTCTCTTCAATCGCCTCAAAGAGGTTAGTCGCGCTCTTCTCGCCCCAGCCCTCGCGGTTCTTCAACTGCTGCATGCCACGGCCATACCGCTCTTGCAGGGTGAAAATATCCGCAGGCTCCGCGATCCAGCCATCGTGGTAGAACTGCTCGACCTGTTTCGCGCCCAGCCCCTCGATGTCAAAGGCCGCGCGGGAAACGAAATGCTTGAGCTTTTCCACCGCCTGCGCCGGGCAGACGAGGCCCCCCATGCAGCGGCGCACCGCGTCGCCTTCCTCGCGCACCGCGTCGCTGCCGCAGTCCGGGCAGGTGGTGGGAAAGACATAAGGCTCCGCCCCCTCGGGCCGTTTCGACAGGTCCACATCGGCCACTTTCGGAATCACGTCGCCCGCGCGGTAGACCTGCACCCAGTCGCCCAGGCGGATATCCTTGCCCTCCCGGATCACCTCGCCCGCGGCCGAGCGCCCGGCGATGTAATCCTCGTTATGCAGCGTCGCGTTGCTGACCACCACGCCCCCCACCGTCACCGGCGTCAGCCGCGCGACCGGGCTCAGAGCACCGGTGCGCCCGACCTGAATGTCGATCGCCTCCAGCCGCGTCCAGGCCAGTTCGGCGGGGAATTTATGCGCAATCGCCCAGCGCGGCGTGGTCGAGCGGAACCCGAGCCGCGCCTGCAGCCCCAGATCATCGACCTTGTAGACCACCCCGTCGATGTCATAGCCCAATGTGGCGCGCGCCTGCTCGATCTCGGCATAATGGTCCAGCAGCGCACCCGGCCCATCGCAGAGCCGCGTCAGCGGGTTTGTCGAGAACCCAAGGCTTGCCAGCCGCTCGATCGCACCCATCTGCGTCTCGGCCAGAGGGGCCGACAACTCGCCCCAGCCATAGGCGAAAAACCGCAGCGGGCGCGCGGCGGTGATGGTGGCATCAAGCTGCCGCAACGATCCGGCGGCGGCATTGCGCGGATTGGCGAATGTCTTGGCCCCGCGCCCGGCCTGCCGCGCGTTCAGCGCCTCGAATTCCTCGTGGCTCATATAGACCTCGCCGCGCACCTCCAGCACCTCGGGGGCATGCTCCAGCCGGTCGGGAATATCCGCGATGGTGCGGGCATTGGCGGTGACGTTCTCGCCCACCTCGCCATCGCCGCGCGTCGCGGCCTGCACCAGATGGCCCGCCTCATAGCGCAGGCTCAGGCTCAGCCCGTCGATCTTGGGCTCCGAGGTATAGGCAAGGGGCGCATCCTCGCCAAGACCCAGATAGCGCCGGATACGGGCATCGAACTCGGTGATATCGGCGTCCTCGAACGCATTGCCGAGGCTGAGCATCCGGATGCTGTGCCGAACCTTGGCAAAGCCCTCCGCAGGGGCCGCACCGACCTGATCCGACGGGCTGTCAGCGCGCTTCAGGCTTGGAAACCGCGCCTCGATGGCGGCATTGCGCGCCTTGAGCGCATCATAATCGGCATCGCTGATCTCGGGCGCGTCATCGGTGTGATAGGCGGTGTTGGCGGCCGCCAGAGCCTGCGCCAGCCGCGCCAGTTCGGCGCGCGCCTGCGCCTCGGTCAGTTCCTCGACCTCAAGATCCGCGCCCGCTTTCGTGTCGCTCATCGACCCCTCATCACTTTGACAGGGCCGGTCCCTATGCCCTGCCCTGTCAGAGTGATAGGGCCAGCGTGACCCGAGGTCCAGAGATCAGGCCCCGATGGCCAGTGACGTGCCCTCCATCGCGCCCGGCTCGGGATCGCGCAGCACATAGCCCCGGCCCCAGACCGTCTCGATGTAATTGTCGCCCCCCGTCGCCTCGGTCAGCTTCTTGCGCAGCTTGCAGATGAAAACGTCGATGATCTTGAGTTCCGGCTCGTCCATCCCGCCATAGAGGTGATTTAGGAACATCTCCTTGGTGAGCGTCGTGCCCTTGCGCAGGCTCAGGAGTTCCAGCATCTGATATTCCTTGCCGGTCAGATGCACCGTCTGCCCCGCCACATCCACGGTCTTGGCGTCGAGATTGACGTTGATCCTGCCGGTGCGGATGATGGATTGCGAATGCCCCTTGGACCGGCGGATGATCGCGTGGATGCGCGCCACCAGCTCCTCGCGGTGGAATGGCTTGGTCAGATAGTCGTCGGCGCCAAAGCCGAAGCCGCGGATCTTGCTGTCGGTATCGTCGGCCCCCGACAGGATCAGGATCGGCGTCGCGATCCGCGCCAGACGCAATTGCCGCAGCACCTCATGCCCGTTCATGTCCGGCAGGCCGAGATCGAGCAGAATCAGATCGTAATCGTAAAGCTTCGCCAGATCCATTCCCTCCTCCCCCAGATCGGTGGTGTAGACGTTGAGATTGGCATGGCTCAGCATCATCTCGATGCTTTTCGAGGTGGTGGGATCATCCTCGACCAGTAATACACGCATAAGGCTTCTCCATTCATGGTGCAGGCTTCCCCGCAAGACTGGTCAAAAATGGTTAACCTAGCGTTACCGTCACAGGAACATTTTGCGCATGCCCCTCAGGGTTGTCTATAAGCCTTGAGTAACGTTACCTTGAGCGCATCCTCACCGTGGCTTTCCACTGCGGTCAGCCAGCCCAGGAATTCTTCTTCGCTCAACCCGTAGATGCGCAACGCCTCGGACTGGGAAATCAACCCATAGGCGACCCCCCGCACCACCGCGAGCTTGCGTGACGCCACCCAGCGCCGCGTGTCCCGCGGCGGCAGGTCGGCGCGGCTGAACACCGTGCCATCCGGCAGCGTCACCGCCCTTGGCCCTCCGACTTTCTTGAGATACATCGTTGACACCCCTTTCTGACCACTGGCGGTTAAAATGCCGCGATCGCCCTTAACGACCGGTGAAACCGGGGCTTGAGAGTGATTAGGATTTTCCTATATTCTGCGAGACCCGAGCGGAGGCCCTGAATGGCACTGGACAGCGACACCCCTCTCAATTCCCTGGGCTTTGCCAAAAGCCCGGCCGAGACGCGCGTCGTCGTGGCGATGTCCGGCGGCGTCGACAGTTCGGTCGTGGCAGCACACCTGGCCTCCGAGGGCTACGATGTGGTTGGCGTCACCCTGCAACTCTACGATCACGGCGCGGCGCTCGCCAAGAAAGGCGCCTGCTGCGCGGGCGTGGACATCCATGACGCCCGCCGCGTGGCCGAGGATCTGGGCTTTCCGCATTACGTGCTCGATTACGAGAACATCTTTCGTGATGCGGTGATCGACGAATTTGCCGACAGTTATCTTGCCGGGGCCACGCCGGTGCCCTGCATCCGCTGCAACGAACGGGTGAAGTTCAAGGATCTGCTGGAAACCGCCCGCGACCTCGACGCCGATTGCATGGCGACAGGCCATTACATCCAGCGCAAGATGGGCGCGCAGGGCCCCGAGTTGCACAGCGCCACCGACGCCGCGCGCGACCAGTCCTATTTCCTGTTCTCCACCACGCCGGAGCAGCTTGACTACCTGCGCTTTCCGCTTGGCCATCTGCCCTCCAAGCAGGCCACGCGGGATCTGGCGGCGCAATACGGCCTGCAAGTGGCCGACAAGCCCGACAGCCAGGACATCTGTTTCGTGCCGAACGGCAACTATGCCAGCGTGATCGAGAAGCTGCGCCCCGGTGCCGCCGAGCCGGGCGAGATCGTGCATGCCGACGGGCGGGTCCTTGGCACACATGACGGCGTCATCCACTACACCATAGGCCAGCGCCGCGGCCTCGGCATCGGCGGGTTGGAAGAACCGCTCTACGTGGTGCGCCTCGACGTCGACCATCACCGCGTGATCGTCGGCCCCAAGGAGATGCTCGCCACCCGCCGCGTGCCGCTGCGCGAGATCAACTGGCTGGGCGACGAAGCCCTCACCTCGCGCGCCGAATGGCCGGTGATGGTCAAGGTCCGCTCGACCCGCCCGCCGCGCCACGCGGTGCTGCGCCCGCTCTCCGAGACCGAGGCCGAGGTCGAGTTGCTCACCCCCGAGGAAGGCGTCTCGCCCGGTCAAGCCTGCGTGTTCTACGCCCCCGAAGGCAGCCGCGTTCTGGGGGGGGGCTGGATCTGGCGGGGATACTGACAGCCCCCGACGCCATGACCCGCCGCTATTGCGCGGGCGGCGGCGGGGCGGCGCAATGCCCGCCCGTCGCCGCCAATCCTGACCCGAGCGCCAGCAACGGCGGCGCGGTATAGGGGTTGAGCGGCTGCGACTGCGCATGATCGAGCCCCAGCAGACCCACCAGCCCGAGCGCCACCAGCAGCGTCACGTGACGGCGGATCATCGCTTTGCCTCCAGCCCCAGCATGGGGCGCAGCCGGATCCCCACCCACGACCCTGCAAAGGCCGCAACGAACCACACCCAGCCATGCGCCGAGCCGGTGCCGATCCCGCTGAAGAACGCGCCGATATTGCAACCAAAGGCCAGCCGCGAGCTGTAGCCCAGCACCAGCCCCGCCACGATCACCGCAAGCCACGCCCGCGCCGGCAACAGGCCCACCGGCGACGCCAGCCCGGATCGCCACCACGCCACCAGCGCCGCACCGCCAATTAGCCCCAGATCGGTCAGCGAGGTGATATCGGTGAGCAGGCTCGCCTCAACCTGCGCGGCATTGCCCGGTGCCGCCCAGAAGGCCGAGCCCGACAGATCGCCGCCCATGGCCACCACACCCTTGGCCACCCAGAGCCCGAGGCCATAAACCACGCCCCAGGGCTGCCCCGCCACCATCAGGTGCAGGATCGCCAGACCCGCCAGCACCAGGATCGCGCCCCAGTAGCGGCGCGGCAGCCGGTGTGATCCCTTGACCCCAATGAGCAGCGCCAGCACCGCCACCGCCGCCAAGCCAGCCAGCGTGATCATCAGACCCTGTGTGCCCTCAAGCGCCACCACCGGCAGACTGCCCAGAGAGGTCCACCACGACAGGTGATAGGCCCCGCCGAAACTGCCGATGGCAAAGAACGGCAGCGCCACCGCGCCCACGGCATTGCCGCTCCCGGCATTGACCAGCGTGCCCGAGCCGCAACCCAGAACCACCTGCATCGCCGCGCCAAACACAAACGCCCCGCCGATCATCGCGAGGCCAATAGGCGCATGCGCGCCCTTCAACTCGGCCCCGTTCGCGGCCAGCAGCGGAAAGGCGGCAAGCGCCACGATCCCGATGCAGATCAGCTGCGCGACCAGCCCCGAGGCGTCACGCTCCAGAATCATCCGCCGCCACGGCCCGGTAAAGCCGAAGCGGAAGCCCTCGAGCGCCAGCCCGAAGCCGAGACCGATCAGCAGCACCATACCGAAACGCGGCCCCGCAAAGAGCGCCACGGCCAGCACCAGCGCGACCACGGCCAATATCATGAGAGCCCGCGACAGCCCGCCCGGGGCGGTGTCGACAGGGGCGGGGGCGGGGGCAGCGGGCGCGGTGCTCATTGGCCCACGCTCAGTACTTGCCGATGATCTTGTTCATCATATTGTGGAACAGGCCCGGCACATGAGCCATCTCGTGACCAGCATTCGACCAGCCGACCATCGATTCGGGATACATCCGCACGCCCTCGATCCCCGCCACCTCGCTCAATGCGAACCAGTTGGTCGCGGCCCAGTGGCCGGTATTGCAGAACGACACCAGCTTGTCGCCCTGCTCAAAGCCGTTCTCGGCAGCCAGTTGACGGACCAGCTCCGGCTTGATGCGCGCAGGCTCGTCCTGGCCGAACCAGCGATCATGCGTGAAGTAGCGCGATTGCGGCAGGGTGCCGGGCATCGCCGCCGCCCCGTGCTTGGTCTCGCCCTTCCAGAAGGCCTCGGGCCGGGCGTCGATCAGTTCGGCCTGCTCCTCGCCATTGACGATCGCCTGCACATCCTCGCGGGTCGCGAGCCACCTGTCCGAGAAACTGACGGTGATCTCGCTCGGGGTCACCGCCGGGGCCTTGCCCTTGGCAACCTGTTCCCCGGCCTCGACCCAGCCGTTCATGCCCCCGTTCAGGATCGCCAGCGGGCTGACGCCGCTCGATTTCAGCGTCCAGTAGACCCGCGCGGCCGCGCCGAAATCGGTCTGGTCGCTGCCCTGATGGACAACCACCACACGGTCATCCGCGTCGATGCCAAGGCCGCGCAGCACCTCGGTCAGATGATCCTCCGAGACCAGTTCGCCGGGATTGTCCGACGGGCCACGAAACAGGCCATAAGGCGCGCTCAGCGCGCCCGGCACATGGCCCGCCTCATACGCCCCCTCGGCCCGGATATCGACCACCACCGGCGCGGTCTCATCAAGTGCCGCGCGCAGTTCGCCGGGCTCCAGCAGCGGGCCGAACTGCGCCTGCGCGCTGACGGGCAAAACGGCCATCGCGCCGGCAAGGCAGGCATT
Organism: Roseovarius sp. MBR-154; assembly: GCF_053628595.1. Taxonomy (NCBI): domain Bacteria; kingdom Pseudomonadati; phylum Pseudomonadota; class Alphaproteobacteria; order Rhodobacterales; family Roseobacteraceae; genus Roseovarius; species Roseovarius sp. MBR-154. The sequence goes on along the minus strand of NZ_JBRJGR010000019.1, from coordinate 33,481 downwards.
ACGGATAAGGCTGAACATGACAGGCTCCTTTCATGTCGCGGACATGCCGCGTTGCGCATAATCTATGCCACTCTCCGGGGGGCAACAAGGGCGCACGGCCTCACAGCCGCTTGACCGGGCACCGCCGCCCGAGACCGACTTTCCGCCAGTAGGCGCGGCGCGGCGCATTTGCTAAGCTTGGCACGCAACATATCAGCGAGGCGGTGAAGAATGTCCCAGACCGAACAGAGCGGCTGCAGCTTTTCCTCCGTGCTCATCATCGACGACCATCCGCTGTTTTGCGACGCGCTCGCCATGACGCTGCGGGCGGTCGCGCATATCGGCGAGATCACCACCGCCGACCGGCTCGACCGGGCGCTTGCCCTGCTCGCCCAAGGCTCCGGCCCCGATATCGTGGTGCTCGACCTCAACCTGCCGGATGTCGACGGGCTCGACGGGCTGATGCGCCTGATGGCCGCGACACGCGCGCCGGTGATCGTCATATCTTCGATGACCGACAGCCGATTGGTGTCTCAAGTGATCCGGGCGGGTGCTGCGGGCTACGTGCCCAAGCACAGCCAGCGCGAGGTGTTTCGCGCCGCTTTCGACGCGCTGCGCCGGGGCGAGCGCTTCCTGCCCGAGGGGCACGCCCCGCAGGAGGACGGCATCGCCGCCGAAACCGCCGATGCCCTGCAACGCCTCGCCACGCTGACCACGCAGCAGAGCCGCATCCTGCAACTGATCTGCGAGGGCAAGCTCAACAAGCAGATCGCCTATGACCTGTCGATCGCCGAAACCACCGTCAAGGCGCATGTCACCGCGATCATGCGCAAGCTCGGCGTGCAGAACCGCACCCAGGCGGTGCTTCTGGCCAAGCAGATCAGCTTTGCCAGCGTCTTGCACGCCGAGGGACAAAGCGCATAGGCTCGCGCGGTATCGCTTATCCCGGGAGGAGGGCCGCGCGATGGATCAGGTGGCCCTTGAGGGCAGCGACCGGACCTGGACACAGGGCATCGTGCGCACCGCCTTCGCGGCGGCCGCAGACGCGGCCCCACTCGCGCAGCTTCACGCGGCACTTGGCGGCGATGCGCGCGCGTTCGAGCTGATCATCCTCTTCGTCACCCCCGAGGCCGAAACCGCCCCCCTCATCGCCGAGGCAAAGCGCCTCTTCGCGCCCGCCAGGGTGATCGGCTGCACCACCGCAGGGGAGCTGACCGACACCGGCTATCGCGAGGGCGGGATCGTCGCCATCGCCCTGCCCCGCTCGCATTTCCGCGCCGAAACCCTGCTGGTGCCCGATCTGTCGCATCTCGACGCGCAGGCGCTGATCGACCGGATGATCCAGAACCGCAGCGCGATGGCACGGGACGCGCCGGGATGGGAGCATGAATTCACTTTCCTGATGATCGACGGCCTGTCCACGCGCGAGGACGCGCTGACCGCCGAACTCGCCATCGGGCTGGGACCGGTGCCGCTCTTTGGCGGCTCGGCGGGCGACGGCACGCGCTTTGCCCGCACCCATGTCCTGCATGACGGGCACGCGCATGACCATGCCGCGATCCTGACGCAGGTGCGCAGCCGCTGCCCGGTCCGGGTGTTCAAATCCGATCACCTCCTGCCCACCGAAAAGCGCATGGTCGTCACCGGCGCCGACCCGGCGCGCCGCATCGTCCACGAGATCAACGCCGAACCGGCGGCGCGCGAATATGCCCGCATCCTCGGCAAGGACCCCGAACAACTGACCCCGTTCACCTTTGCCGCCCATCCCCTCGTGGTGCAGATCGGCGGGCAACACCACGTCCGCGCGATCCGGCAGGTGGCCGAGAACGGCGATCTGGTCTTCTTCTCGGCGATCGACGAGGGGCTCGTGCTGACCCTGGCAGAGCCGCGCCCGATGACCGAGCATCTGCGCGAGGAAATGGCCACGCTCGCCGCCCCCGGCCCGCCCGACATCATCCTCGGCTGCGATTGCATCCTGCGGCGGCTCGAGGCGCAGGAAAAGCAGCTGACCGGCGCGCTCTCGCACCTGCTGTCGGCCAATCGCGTGATCGGCTTCTCGACCTATGGCGAACAGCTCAACTCGATGCATGTCAACCACACGCTGACCGGCGTCGCGATCTACCCCCCCGACCCCGATATGCCGCAGGAGGGCGCGCCATGATCGACTCGCTCCTTGACCCGCGCGACCCGCCAGAGCGGCAGACCGAGAAGCTGCTCAAGATCGCCGGCGCGCTGATGCGGCGGGTCGAGGAATCGACCGATGCCTCGGGTGCCGCCTATGCCCAATTCCAGCGCGCCGCGATGCTCGAACAGGAGGTGCAGGCCCGGACCCGCGATCTCGAACGCGCGCTCGACCTGCTGAACGACTCGAACGCCCGCCTGTCGCAGGCCCATGCCGAGACCGAGGCCGCGCGCTCGAACCTCGCCAATGCGATCGAGACGGTGCAGGAGGGCTTCGCGCTCTTCGATCCGGCGGAGGCGCTGGTGATGTGCAATTCGCGCTTCGGCATGCACATGCCCGATATCCGCGACCGGCTGAAACCCGGTCTGAGCTTTACCGACTATGTCCATCTGGTCAGCCGCTCGCGCCATCTCGCCCTGCCCGAAACCCTCTCGCCCGCGCAATGGGCCGCCCGCCGCATGCAACGCCACGCCGACGATCACGTGATCTTCAACGTGGGCATGACGCAGAACCGCTGGGTTCAGGTCTCCGAGCATCGCACCGGCGATGGCGGCACCGTCGTGCTGCAGACCGACATCACCGATATCATGCGGCTGGAGCGCCAGGCCCGCGACCGGCTGCTCGACGATCAGGCCCGGCTGATCCGCGCCACGCTCGAACATCTCAATCAGGGGCTCTGCATCTTCGACAGCGCCGGTCGGCTGGTGGGCTGGAACGGTCTGGCCAGCGAATTGCTGGCAGTCCCGGCGCATCGGTTCCGGATGGGCGCGGAGGTCGAGACCCTGTTCGGCCCGCTGCGCGCGGATGCCCTGCGCGATCCCGCCCTTTGCACGCAGGATATCGCAAGCTGGGTCGCCCGCGACGGCCCCCGCCCGCCGCTGGCCTTCGAGATCCGGCGCGGGCGCGACCGGATCCTGTCGCTCTTCGGTCAGGACATGCCCGACCACGGCTTCGTGATCTCGCTCACCGATGTCACCGCCGAACGCCGCGCGGTGCAGGCGATCTACGAGGCCAACGCCACCCTGGAAGCGCGCGTCGCCGAGCGCACCCGCGCCCTCGAGGCCGCCCTGCGCGAGGCCGAGCGCGCCAATGCCGGCAAGTCCCGATTTGTCGCCGCCGCCAGCCATGACCTGCTGCAACCCCTGTCGGCGGCCAAGCTCTACATGGCGGCGCTGCAAGGCGCGGTGCCCGACGCCGCCGCCCAAACCATCCTCGACAAGGCGCAGAACGCCCTTGGCAGCGTCGAGCACATCCTCGAGGCGCTGCTCGACATCTCCAAGCTCGATTCAGGCAACGCGGCGGTGCATGTGGCCCCGGTCCCGCTCGGGCTGATCCTGGCGCAATTGCACGATGAACTGGGCCCGGTAGCGGCGCAAAAGGGCCTCGATTTGCGGGTCGTCGGCACCTCGGCCATCGTGTGCAGCGACATGACCTATCTGCGCCGCATCGTGCAGAACCTGCTGTCGAACGCGATCCGCTACACCGGGTCGGGCCGGGTGCTGATCGGTCTGCGCCGACAGGCACACTCGGTCCGGCTCGAGATCCGCGATACCGGGCCGGGCATCCCCGCCGACAAGCAGGATGTGATCTTTCGCGAGTTCCACCGCCTCGACGCCGATGCCAGCGCCGCCGAGGGGATGGGCCTCGGCCTTGCCATCGTCGAACGCGCCTGTTCGCTGCTGATGCACCCGCTCCGGCTCTGGTCCGAGCCCGGTCGCGGCACCTGTTTCTCGGTCGAGTTGCCGCTCGCCGCGCAGCGCGATCTCACGGCCCCCGCCCCCGAGCCACCGGGTGCCGCGCCGCACTCCGATCTCGGCGCGATCATCGCGCTGCTGATCGAGAACGACGCGCCGCTGCGCAACGCGATCACCGTCACGCTCGAGACCTGGGGCGTGCATGTGCTCGACTGCGCGAGCGGGTCCGAGGCGATTGCGCTGTTGCAGGAGATCGGCGTCGCGCCGGATGCGATCATCGCCGATTACCAGCTCGACAATGGCGGCCTCGGCACCGAGGCGGTGCGCGACCTGCGCGCGATCCACGGCCCGATCCCGGCCTGCATCGTCAGCGCCGACCGCTCGCACGAGTTGCGCGAGCATTGCGCGTCGGCGGGTCTCAACGTCCTGCACAAGCCGCTCGATCCCAATGAGCTGCGCGCCTTCCTGCGTCAGAGCACCTGACGCCCCGATCCAGGTCCGGGGTGGGCGGTCGATTTGCGACACGCGTCGGAATCAGGACAGACAGACCAGGGGGAATCGGATCTTCTGAGCCAACCTTGGAGGACAGCCCATGCATCCACGCAGCAAGATCGCGCTGATCATTCGCACGATTGGGGCGGTGCGTGGCCTTGCGGCACGCGGGCGACCGGGCCGGGACTGATCCCGCCCCCCTTCCCCGATCTCTTTCAAAGGTATCCGACATGACGACCCAGACCAAGACGCGCCGCGCCGGTGGGCGCGAGGCCCGCCGCACGGCCCGTGCCAACCCGCTCTCCGACGCGCTCCGCCCGATCCGCCCCGGACTTGAGGGCGGCACCTACCGACCACTCTCTGATGCGCAGATGCAGCGCATTCATGCAGCCGTGCTCGACGCGCTCGAACAGATCGGCCTTGCCGACGCGCCGCCCTCGGGTGTGGCCTATCTGACCGGCGCAGGTGCCGTGCAGGGCGAGGACGGGCGCATCCGCTTTCCCCGCGCGCTGATCGAGGACACGATCGCCCGCGCCAACCGCACCCTCACCCTCTATGGCCGCGAGGCGCGGCATGATCTCGAGCTTTCGGGTCACCGCGTGCATTACGGCACGGCGGGCGCTGCGGTCAGCGTCGTCGATGTTCACACCCGCACCTATCGCGACAGCACCCTGCAAGACCTGCACGACGCCGCCCGCATCGTCGACCAATTGGACAACATCCACTTCCTGCAACGCCCGATGGTCTGCCGCGACATCACCGACAACCGCGAGATGGACCTCAACACGCTCTACGGCTGCTGCGCGGGCACCACGAAACATGTCGGCGTCTCATTTACCGAGCCGGGCTTCGTCGGCGACGCGATGGAGATGCTGCACCTGATCGCGGGCGGCGAGGACAAATGGCGCACCCGCCCCTTCGTCAGCAACTCCAACTGCTTCGTCGTCCCGCCAATGAAATTCGCCACCGAATCCTGCCTCGTGATGGAGGAATGCATTCGCGGCGGCATGCCGGTCCTGCTGCTCTCGGCGGGACAAGCCGGGGCAACCGCCCCCGCCCCCATCGCCGGGGCCATCGTGCAGGCCATGGCCGAATGCCTCGCGGGGCTCGTCTATGTGAACGCGGTCAAGCCCGGGCATCCGGCGATCTTCGGCACATGGCCCTTCGTCAGCGACCTGCGCACCGGCGCGATGTCCGGAGGCTCAGGCGAACAGGCGCTCTTGTCGGCGGGCTGCGCGCAGATGCACAAATTCTACGCCCTGCCCGGTGGTGCTGCGGCGGGCATCGCCGATGCCAAGCTGCCCGACATGCAGGCCGGATGGGAACAGGCCATGTCGAATGTCATGGCCGGTCTCTCGGGGCTCAACATGGTCTACGAGGCGGCGGGCATGCATGCCTCGCTTCTGGGCTTCTGCCTCGAATCGCTCATCCTCGGCGATGACCTGATCGGTCAGGCCCTGCGCTGCACGCGCGGCATCGAGGTGGATGAGGACACGCTCAGCGTCGAGGTCATTCGCGCCGCCTGCATCGGCGGGCCGGGGCACTATCTGGGGGCGGCGCAAACCCTTGGCCGGATGCAGACCGATTACGTCTATCCCAGCCTCGCCAACCGCTTCTCGCCCAAGGAATGGGACGAGCTGGGCAAGCCCGACCTGATCGAGAAGGCCACCGAGAAAAAGATGAAGATCCTGTCGGAACGCTCGGCGGCCCGGTTCGACCCGGTGACGGATCGCGCCATCCGCGAACGGTTCAGGATACATCTTCCGGCGTGAGGGCTCCCGTTGCCGCACCCCGCCCGAAACGCACCGAAGGTGCCGCCCGATCACGCGGCACCTTCTCAGGTCGTCACATGGTCGCATCGGCCCGATTTCCACCACCGACGCGATACCGACAGAATACCGACGTGATACAGACCGCCGAAATTCGCCCCGCTCAGGTGTTGAAGAGGAAGTGCAGCACGTCGCCATCCTTGACGACATAAGCCTTGCCCTCGGCCCGCATCTTGCCCGCATCCTTGGCCTTCTGCTCACCGCCAAGGCTCACAAAATCCTCGTAAGCGATTGTTTCAGCGCGGATAAATCCCTTCTCGAAATCGCCGTGAATGATCCCCGCCGCCTTTGGCGCGGGCGTACCGCTCGGGATGGTCCACGCCCGCGCTTCCTTGGGCCCGACGGTGAAGTAGGTCTCCAGATGCAACAGCTCGTATCCGGCCCGGATCAACCGATCCAGCCCCGCCTCTTCCAGCCCCATTTCCTCAAGGAAAACAAAGGCTTCATCCGGATCAAGCTGGCTGATCTCCTCCTCGATCTGGGCGGAAATGACAACGCTGCCCGCGCCCTGTTCGGCGGCCATCCGCGCCACCGCTTCTGAATGGGCATTGCCCTCGGCGGCATTGCTTTCCTCGACATTGCAGACGTAGAGCACCGGCTTGGAGGTCAGCAATTGCAGCATCTTCCACGCCTTGAGATCCTCGTCGTCAATCTCTACCGTCCGCGCCGGCCTGCCCTCTTCAAGCACCGCCTGCGCGAGGGCGAGCAGCCGGTCCGCCTGTACCGCCTCCTTGTCGCCGCCCTTCAGCTTGCGCACCAGTCCAGCCCGTCTTTTCTCAATGGAATCAAGGTCCGCCAGCATCAACTCGGTCTCTATCACCTCGGCATCTGCGACCGGATCGACCCGGCCCTCGACATGGGTCACGTCACCATCCTCAAAGCATCTCAGCACATGCGCGATGGCATCGACCTCGCGGATATTGGCCAGAAACTGGTTACCAAGCCCCTCGCCCTTTGAGGCGCCCTTCACCAGCCCCGCGATATCGACAAAGGTCATCCGTGTCGGAATGATCTGCTTCGACCCGGCAATCGCCGCCAGCTTGTCAAGCCGCGCATCCGGCACCGCCACCTCGCCGACATTGGGCTCGATCGTGCAGAACGGAAAATTCGCCGCCTGCGCGGCAGCGGTCCGGGTAAGCGCGTTGAAGAGCGTGGATTTGCCGACATTGGGCAGGCCCACGATTCCCATCTTGAAGCCCATGACAGCCCCTTTCCTGCGGTGAATTGCGCGCATCTACGGGTTTGTACGGGGCAAGGTCAAGCCGGGCATTGATTTCCCCCGCGCTTTGCGCCAAACCCGCACGGACCCATTCGAAGGACAGGCCCGCATGACACGTATCGACGCGAAATTCGCAGAGCTGAAAGCCGCCGGGAAGAAGGCGTTCGTCTCGTATATCATGGCGGGTGATCCGGATTACAATCGCTCGCTCGAGGTGATGAAGGGGCTGCCAGCGGCGGGCGTCGACATCATCGAACTGGGCGTGCCCTTCACCGATCCCATGGCCGACGGTCCGACCATTCAACTCGCGGGGCAACGTGCGCTTGCAGGCGGCATGACGCTGGAAAAGACGCTGCAAATGGCGCGCGAATTCCGCGAAGGCGACGACACTACACCGATCGTGCTGATGGGCTATTACAATCCGATCTACAATCGCGGCGTGGAGCGTTTTCTGACCGACGCCAGAACCGCCGGGATCGACGGCCTGATCGTGGTCGACCTGCCCCCCGAAGAGGATGACGAACTTTGTATTCCGGCCTCAAGAGCCGGGCTAAACTTCATCCGCCTCGCCACACCGACCACGGACGACAAGCGCCTGCCCAAGGTGCTCGAAAACACCAGCGGGTTCGTTTACTACGTCTCGATCACCGGGATCACCGGGGCGGCGGCGGCAGAGGCGGCAGCTGTGGGCCCGGAAGTCACCCGCATCAAGGCGCAGACCGACCTGCCGGTGATCGTGGGCTTTGGCATCCGCAGCCCGGAGACCGCGCAGACCATCGCCAGCGTCGCGGATGGCTGCGTCGTGGGCTCTGCCATTGTCGGCGAGATCGCCAAGGGCGCGCCGGTTTCGGGCGTGCTCGATTTCGTGCGCGGTCTGGCGGCGGGCGCACATCGGGCGTGATTGGCCTGGAGCGGACCTTCGCCTCTAGCACCAATGCGCGGAATCAAGGCGCGGAACGCGCCGCCGCGCAGCGCCCGACCCCTTCAAGGCCCCCACCTGAAAACACAGTTGCCCCCGGGCGGACGCTTTTGCAACGTTTCAAGTATTTGAAAACGCAGAAATATTTGACTAATATAAAGTGCCTTCCGGTAAGGGTGCGGCGCCACCCGCGGTCGGGCACCGCGCGGATCAGCCCTGAATCCGCTAACGACAGCCTCAGGCCAAACATTCCCCCATCCCTGCGACACCGCCAATGATTGCACGCGCGTGCCGGGGTTGGTAAAGCGGGTTTACCAATTTCCGGAGTGCCGCCCATGCCCGTCATCACCAATATCGACGATCTCAAGCAGATCTACCGTCGCCGCGTCCCCAAGATGTTCTATGACTACGCGGAATCGGGCAGTTGGACCGAGCAGACCTTTCGCGAGAACACCACCGATTTCGACCGTATCTACCTGAAACAGCGCGTCGCAATCGACATGACCGGGCGCAACCTGTCGACAAAGATGATCGGGCAGGATGTGGCGATGCCGGTGGGGCTCGCCCCGGTTGGCCTGACCGGCATGCAGCATGCCGATGGCGAGATCAAGGCGGCGCGCGCAGCCGAGAAATTCGGCGTGCCCTTCACCCTCTCGACCATGTCGATATGTTCCATCGAGGATGTGGCCGAGAACACCGAAAAGCCGTTCTGGTTCCAAGTCTACACGCTCAAGGACGACGATTTCATGCAGCGGCTGTTCGACCGGGCGAAGGCGGCGAACTGTTCGGCGGCGATGATCACGGTCGATCTTCAGATGCTGGGGCAGCGTCACAAGGATCTCAAGAACGGCCTCAGCGCCCCGCCCAAGCTGACGCCCGCCAGCGTGGCGAACATGATGACCAAGGTGCAGTGGGGGCTGGGCATGCTGGGCACCAAACGACGCAGCTTCGGCAATATCGTGGGGCACGCCAAAGGGGTCTCGGACCCCTCCTCGCTCAGCACATGGACGTCAGAGGCGTTCGATCAGGCGCTCGACTGGGACCGGATCCGCGTATTCCGCAAGATGTGGGACGGCCCGCTCATCATCAAGGGCATCATGGACCCGCGCGACGCCCTTGAGGCGCTCAATGTCGGGGCCGATGCCATCATCGTGTCGAACCACGGCGGACGGCAGCTTGACGGCGCGCTCTCGGCCATTCGTGCGCTGCCCGCGATCATGGATGCGGTGGGCGACAAGATCGAAGTGCATCTCGACAGCGGCATCCGCTCGGGTCAGGACGTGCTCAAGGCGCTCTCGATGGGAGCAAAGGCCACCTATATCGGCCGCGCCTTCGTCTACGGGCTGGGGGCCATGGGCGAGACCGGTGTCACCAAGGCACTGGAGGTGATCCGAAAGGAACTCGACACCTCGATGGGCCTTTGCGGGCGACGCGACGTGAACGATCTCGACCGTGATATCCTGATGGTGCCCAAAGGCTTCTCGGGCGAATGGGAGTGATACCCGCGGCAACCGGCGGAATTTGAGTATTTTTGCCATAAAGAAGCCGAGACGCATGGATTTTGGCCCTTTTCAAGGGCGGCGGCGTGCTCTATAGGCGCAATTTCATGCGGGGCTACAGCCTTGGAGGAGCCCCGCTCTAACCTATGGAGAATTCAAAATGGCTGGAGAAATTCCTGATCTTCACGCCCAGGAACGCACGGGGACGGGCAAGGGCGCCGCTCGTGCGGTGCGCCGTGCGCATCTGGTTCCGGGTATCGTGTTTGGCGGCGACAAAGAGCCGCTGCCCATCCAACTGCCCTATAACGCGCTGATCAAGCGCCTGAAAGCGGGACGGTTCAAGTCCACGCTCTTCAATCTCAAGGTCGACGGCCATGAGGACGTGCGCGTGATCTGCCGCGATGTGCAGCGCGATGTCGTCAAGGACTTGCCGACGCACGTCGATTTCATGCGCCTGCGCCGGACCACCAAGATCAACCTCTTCATCCATGTCGAGTTCGAAGGCGAAGACGAGTGCAAGGCGCTGCGCAAAGGCGGCGTGCTGACCTTGGTGCGCCCTGAGATCGAGCTTGTGGTGACCGCAGGTGACATTCCCGAAAAGGTGGTCGTAGACCTGACAAAGATGGAAAACATCGGCGACACTCTGACGATTTCCATGGTCGACCTGCCCGAAGGCACCAAGCCGACGATCGACCGCGATTTCGTGATCTGCAACATCTCCGCCCCCTCTGCTCTGCGCAGCCAGGAAGAGGACGAGGATGAGGATCAGGTCGAAGAGAGCAGCGACGAGGCCACCGAAGAGGCGTGACCTCCTGCCCACCTTCGCTAAAACACAGCACGCGGCCGCCGGAAACGGGGCCGCGTTTATCATGGCGCGTGCGGATCAGGCTGGCGCGTGTTGTTGCAGGACCTTCAGCGGCACGATGTCGAGCGCGCGCTGATGCGTCGCCTCGAGCCGCACCTGCGGCGCGCAGCCCTCGTCATGGGCCTGCAGGAAGCGCGCCGCGCACAGGCACCACTGGTCGCCGGGCCTGAGCCCGGCAAAACCGAATTCCGGGCGCGGCGTGCTCAGGTCGTTGCCGACATATTTCGAATAGGCTAGGAATTCGGCGGTCATCAGCGCGCAGACTGTGTGACTGCCGTGATCCTGTGTGCAGGTGTTGCAATGTCCGTCGCGGAAAAACCCGGTGAGCGGGTCGCTGGAGCAGGTAGACAGCGTTCCGCCCAGCACATTGACTGATTTCTCCATCTCCATCGCAAGCCCCTCCTATATGTCAGCGTTCTTCAAGAACCGTCTCGAAACCCTCGAACTGCGGCGGTCCCATCAGCGCCTCGCGCGTCGTCCGGTTGCCCGAGTCCTTGTGCGCCGCGCGGAATGCCTCGGACTTGGTCCAGGCGTCAATGGCGTCGCGGCTATCCCAGATCACGTGGCTGGAATAGAGCCGGTGCCCCTCGCCCTCGGGTCCCTTGAGCAGGCGGAACTCGCGAAAGCCCGGTACGCTGTCCAGAAGGCTCTCGCGCTCGGCCCACATGCGCTCGAACTCGGCCTCGTGGCCGGGTTTCACCTGAAATCGGTTCATTGCGATCAATGTCATGTCTTGCCCTTCTGTTCCCGTATCGTGTGAAAGGCTGGCTTGGCCCTTTTCGGCCGACGGCTTGCAAGGTCACTATAGCGCCGTGGGCGCGCGCGGCAAGCCGGTCAGAGCGCAGCGGCGATGCGGCGCAGCATGGCGATATTGCCGGTCGTGACGCCCGGTTCGCGAAAGCCGCGATCGGCGGAGGTCACCACGATCACCGCGTCGCGCGCCCGGTCGATATAGATATATTGCCCGTAGATGCCTTGGCCAAAGACCTCGCCCGCGCGCGCATCCGCAGGCATCCACCACTGATAGCCGTATTTCAGCGCGCCCTCGGGCGTCGGTGCGCTCGGGATGGTGGAGGCTTCGATCCAGTCCTCGGGCACCACCTGTCGCCCTTGGAAGTGGCCCATCTGTTCGACCATCAGGCCAAAGCGGGCATAGTCGCGGGTCGTCACGTTGAGCCCGCCAAGCGCAAAGGCTACGCCTTCGCCATCGCTCAGGTAATAGGGCTCTGCCTCGAAGCCCAAGGGCTGGATGATATGCTCGGACAGAAGCGCGGGCACGTCGCGCCCGGTCGCCCCGCGCAGCACCATGGCCAGTGCATGGGTGTCGATCGAGACATATTTCCAGCGCGTGCCCGGCTCTGCCGCGCGCGCGGTCAGACCGGCGGCGAACCCGTCCATCGTGCCGCCGAGCGCCAGCACCCGGCCCATCCGGTTGATGTCGGAATCGTAATCCAGATAATCCTCGTCGAATTCCAGCCCGCTGGTCATCTGCAAGAGTTGGCGAATGGTGGTTCCGTCATAGGCGCTGCCCTGCAATCGCGCAGCGTAGCGAGTCACCGGATCGTCAAGCGAAGCGATCTGCCCCTCGGCCACGGCGATGCCGACGAGCGCCGACAAGAAGCTCTTGGCGACCGACCAGCTGATCCGCCGGTCCTCGGCCCCGGTGCCCCGGAGATAGCTCTCATGCACGATCCGGCCCTCGTGCAGCACCAGAAGCGAGGTGACATGCCGCTCATTGATCCATCTCTCGACACCCTCGGGCAGGGTCATCTCGGGGCCTTGCGGCAGGCGAAAAACCGGACCGTCGCCGCGCGGCACCGGCAGGGTCAGAAAGGCGCGGTCCATGTTGGAGAAATTCGTGACGATCCGGCCCTCGTCAAAGAGCGTGTTGACCGCCCAGAGTCGGGTGAGTTCCTCACGTTTCCAAAAACCCACGACCAGCAGTGCAAGCACCAGCGCGAGCAGGATCCGGATCGCCCATCTCATGAGTATGCGCATGGTGGCTTCCTCTATTGGGTGGAAGCAGAGCCGATCGGCGGGCGGGAATCAAGCCTGACGCGGGAACATGATGGGCATGGAGCGGTCATAGCACCCCGCCAGAAGGTGCCGCGTGATCGCAGGGCCGCAGACTGGCGATGCAACCTGTGTGGCAGGTACTTTATCCCGGCAAAACCCGTGTAACCCCAACACGTTGCACAACCCCTCAAATCGCCAGGCCGCAGGAAGGACCAGCGATCGCGCGGAACCTTCGCTGCGACTCGCGCGGGAAGGCTTGAACGACCGCTCCCCACCGATTCTGTGGAAAAACTAACGTTTGCGAGCGCAGAAATGGCTGTTCCAAATGCGGCGCGAGCGCCTTTCCTGTCAGGCTTTTCGCGTTTGCTGCGGTGCGGGAAAGATCTTGGCCAGTTTCCGGAGGTTCTGGGCGGTTGCGGCGAGGAGGAATTCGTCATTTGCGCCGCATGGACCACGTAATCGCAGTCGGCCTAGGCCAAGGATGCGTTTGAGGTGGGCAAATAGCATCTCGACCTTTTTTCGGAGCTTCATCGAGATGTCGTATTGGCGGGTCTTGGCGATGTCGCGGGCGACTTGGCGGGCGTCTTCATGCTCTTCGCGGGTGATCTTGCGCGCCTCGGCGTTGGGGCAGCATTTGGCTTTGGATGGGCACGCCTGGCAGACGTCCTTCACTGCGCGGTAACGGGCTGTGCCCTTGCCGGTTGGTCCCCGGTTCGGGTCCGAGTAGTTGCGGCGGAACTGCTTCAGCTCATGGCCCTCGGGGCAGATATATTGGTCGTTCTCGGCGTCCCACTCGAACTCTGCCCGCGTCCAAGTGCCGTCGTTGCGTCCGGACTTGTCGAAGACCGGGATGTGCGGCGCGATCTTGCGATCGACCAGCCAGCCCAGCATCGGCCCGGTGCCGTAAGCCGTATCCGCGATCAGGCGTTCGGGGTGCAGATCGAACCTGGCCTTCACCCGCTTCAGCATGGTCTTGGTCGATCCGACCTCGGCCTGCCGGATCGACCTTGTGGCTTCTACATCGACAATCACGCCATGATCCGTGTCGATCAGGTAGTTGTCGGAATAGCTGAAGAAAGCGGGCCCCTTGCGCGCGGCGGTCCACTGGCTGGCCGGGTCCGAATGCGAGGTGAACTTGGGCTGCACCTCGCTGGCAGCGCCGAATGCGTTCGTGCATTCTCTCGAACCGGTGGCGTTCATGCACTCACCATCCAGCGTGTCGAGATACTCGCGCACGGCACGGGGCGCGTCAGCCGGGTCGATGCTCGCCGCGTTCCAGTCGTCCTTCGGCGTCGAGTTCTGCTTGTTGGCATCGGCCTCGATCAGGCTGGCGTCGATGGCCAGGCGTTGGCCACTGACCAGACCCTCCGCGATGCAGCGCGCGACGGTCGTCTCGAACAGGTGGCGCAGACGTTCGCTGTCGCGGAACCGCCCGTGCCGGTTCTTGGAAAACGTCGAATGATCCGGCACACGGTCGCTCAGATCGAGGCGCCAGAACCAGCGATACGCGAGGTTCAGATGCACCTCTTCGCACAGCCGCCGTTCGGACCGGATGCCGAAGCAATACCCGACCAGCAGCATCCGGATCAGCAGTTCGGGATCGACCGACGGACGGCCGGTGTGACTGTAGAAACCGGCAAGATGGGTGCGGATGCTGTTCAGATCGACAAACCGGTCGATGGAGCGAAGAAGGTGGTCTTGCGGAACGTGATCCTCAAGCGAGACCTCGTAGAACAGCGCCGCCTGTGCTTCCTGCTTCGGTCCTAACATTGCTCAATTCTCCCGCTGGTCAGAAGAATTGAATCAGCAACTTACGCTTCGATCAAGCACGAGTTTTTCAACAAAATAGGCCAAAACCACTATTCCCTAGCGAAACCGGTCCACGAGCCTCTGCAACGGGCTGCGTGCGGCTTCTGGCGCATCTTGCGATGGCTCGGCTTCCGGCTCTGGCGTGGGCTTTGCCTTGCGCTCCGGCTTGGGCCGCGCCGGGGCCGTCCGCTGCGCGACGGCATTCTGGAACCGATCCGCTTTGCCCTGCGCGAGCCAGGGCGCGCCGTCGGCAACGCCGCGCATCATGTCGTCGAGCCAGCCCTGATCAGACTTGGCGAAATCCTGCAGGACATACCCCGCCACCAGGTCCTTGTGGCCCGGATGACCGATGCCAAGCCGCACGCGGGCATAGTCTGCCCCGATATGGGCATGGATAGAGCGCAGCCCGTTATGGCCTGCATGCCCACCGCCGGTCTTGACCCGCAGCTTGCCGGGGGCGAGGTCGAGTTCATCGTGAAACACCGTCACGTCGCCCGGCGTCAGCTTGTAAAAACGCATCGCCTCGCCCACCGACTGGCCGCTGAGGTTCATGAAGGTGGCGGGCTTCAGTAGGATCACCTTCTCGCCCTCCAGCACGCCCTCGCTGACGTGGCCCTGGAATTTGGCGCGCCACGGGCCAAAGCCATGCTCCTCGGCGATCCGCTCAACCGCCATAAAGCCGATATTGTGGCGGTTGCCCACATATTTCGCGCCTGGATTCCCAAGGCCCACAAAGAGCTGCATTGCCGATCTCTCCCGCATCATCCTAGGATGGTCTAGGGTCTTGGCCCGGCGGAATCAACCAGGGCGCGGGGCGGCATGGCAGAGTATGAGATCGACGGCCTGACGCTTGATGTGCCCGACAGCCTGATCAATGATCGAATCGCGGCGAAACTGGCCTCGGGCAAATACGAAGGGCAGGAGGCAGCGGCGGCCCGCATGCGCCTGCGCGAAGGCCAGCGGGTGCTGGAACTGGGCGCGGGGATCGGCTACATCGCGACGCTCTGCGCGCGGGTGGCGGGGGCCGACAACGTGACCACGGTCGAGGCGAATCCCGCAATGCTGCCAGTGATCCGCGCCAATCTCGACCGCAACGGGGCGGAGGCTGTGACGCTGCTGCACGGCGCGGTGACGGGGCGTGCGGACACTAGGGCCGCCATCGCCTTTGACGGAGCGCGCAGTTTCTGGGCCGGGCATATCGCCAATGAAGCCAGCGCGCCCGACCGGCTGGTCGAGGTGCCGACACTCCGGCTCGATGCATTGCTGGAGCGGGTACGCCCGTATCTGGTGATCATGGATATCGAAGGGGCCGAGGCGCATCTCTTCGACGCGCCCTGGCCTGATCACGTGACCTCGGTGATGATGGAACTGCATCCGGGGCGCTATCCGGATACTGTGATCCAGCGGATCGTCGATTGCATGTCCGCCTCCGGGCTGACCTATGATCCCGGCCCGTCGCGCGGGCGCATCCTGTGCTTTCGCCGGGTGCGCGGGCGCTGAGCGCCCGCGCCACGTCGTCGAGCACTCCGCGTGAAGCGAATGAACCCGACATGCCTTAGGTCTGGATGTCGAAGCCCAGATGTTTGGCCACGGTGAAGATGTCCTTGTCGCCACGTCCACACATGTTCATCACCAACAGGTGATCTTTCGGCAGGTCGGGCGCGATCTTCATCACATGGGCAAGGGCGTGGCTGGGCTCCAGCGCCGGAATGATGCCCTCCATCGCGCAGCTCAACTGAAACGCTTCGAGCGCCTCGGTGTCGGTGATCGAGACATACTGCGCGCGCTTGGTCTCGTGCAGCCAGCTATGCTCGGGGCCGATGCCGGGATAATCGAGACCCGCCGAGATCGAATGTCCTTCGAGAATCTGCCCGTCATCGTCCTGCAACAGATACGTGCGATTGCCATGGAGCACGCCGGGCCGCCCACCGGTCAGGCTTGCACAATGCTCCATCCGGTCGTCAACGCCATGTCCCCCGGCCTCGACCCCGATGATATTGACGGTTGGATCATCCAGGAACGGATAGAACAGCCCCATCGCATTCGACCCGCCGCCAATCGCGGCCACCAGCGTATCGGGCAGACGCCCTTCGGCGGCCTGCATCTGCTCTTTGGTTTCCTTGCCGATGATCGACTGGAAATCGCGCACCATCGCCGGATAGGGATGCGGCCCTGCCACGGTGCCGATGCAATAGAAGGTGTCGCGCACATTCGTGACCCAGTCGCGCAGCGCATCATTCATCGCATCCTTGAGCGTGCCGCGACCGCTTGTCACCGGCACCACCTCGGCCCCCAAGAGCCGCATGCGGAACACGTTCGGCGCCTGCCGCTCGACATCATGCGCGCCCATATAGACCACGCATTTCAGGCCGAACTTGGCACAGACGGTTGCGGTGGCAACCCCATGCTGCCCCGCGCCCGTTTCCGCGATGATCCGCTTCTTGCCCATACGCCGCGCAAGGATTATCTGGCCCAACACATTGTTGATCTTGTGCGCGCCGGTATGGTTCAACTCATCCCGCTTGAGATAGATCTTGGCCCCGCCCAGATGCTGTGTCAGCCGGTCGGCATAATAGAGCGGCGACGGGCGGCCCACGTAATGCGTCCACAGATCGTGCATCTCGTCCCAGAACGATGGATCGGTCTTGGCATGCTCATACTGCTCTTCCAGTTCCAGAATGAGCGGCATCAGGGTTTCCGACACGAAGCGCCCGCCGAAATCGCCGAACCGGCCCTTTTCGTCGGGACCAGTCATAAAGCTGTTGAAGAGATCGTTCATTGTCTCGGGCCTTTGTCATTCGGGAAAGTCTGACGTTGAATATGGGACGCGCGGGGGATTTTCCAGCGAAAAGCGGGGCCTTCAGAGCCGGCGGATCACATAGAGCCGCGACCAGAGGTCCGGTTCGGCCAGTAGAAAGGGCAAGAACGGCTCGGACCGCTGCGCGATATGGATTTGGCCACTGTCCACCAGCGATTCCAGCACCGATTGAAACCCCTGCGCCTTCCACGTCGCCTCAAGCAGGTTAAAGACCGCGAAACCGCCGGGGCGCGTCACGCGGGCCAGATGAATAAGGCTCTCGGGCGGGGCATGACCGGGGCCAAAGGCACCCACGCAAACAAACCCGGCAAAGCTGTCATCGGCAAAGGGCAGACCGCTGCCCATCTCCGCCTCGACCAGATCGGCGTAATGCCCGGTTGCCTGCGCCGCCGCCAACATACCGGGCGAGAGATCACAGCCGGTTATCGGCCCATAGCCCAGAACTCTCAGGCTCTCGCCCACCAGCCCGGTGCCACAGGCGGCATCCAGCACCGGACCTTCGCTGGTTCCCATGAACCGCGCAAACATCGCGGCCCCAAGCGCAGGAAGCCGAAATCCCCGCGCCAGATTATCGGCATCATAGCTCTGCGCCCAACCGTTATAGATCGCGCGGGATTGCTCGGGCGTCTTGGCCCCGTAAACGTCGCTCAAATCGTCCATCATCTCGGCCTCCACTTGCGGGGCCAGCATGACCTAGCCTTGGGCGTTGTCAATAAAGGCACGGATCAGACCCGCATCCTTGATCCCCGGCGCGGCCTCGACCCCGGTCGAGACATCGAGTTGCCGCGCGCCCGTGCGCTCCACCGCTAGGGCCACATTGTCGGGGGTCAATCCCCCCGCCAAGAGCCAGGGCAAGGACCAGTCACGTCCCGCGATCAAGCCCCAGTCAAAGGCCAGCGCATTGCCCCCCGGCCGTGTCGCCCCCGGTGGCGGCTTGGCGTCGATCAGCAATTGATCAGCCACGCCGCTATAAGAGTCGATCTGCGGGAGATCGGCCGCTTCGGCAATCCCGATGGCCTTGATCACCGGAAGGCCGTAGCGCGCCTTGACCTCGGCCACCCGCGCCGGGCTCTCGTTTCCATGCAATTGCAGGAAATCGAGCGGCACCTGATCCGTCAGCGCATCGAGTGTCGCGTCATCGGCATCCACCGTCAGCGCCACCTTGGCCACTCCCGGCGGCACCTCGAGCGCTAGCGCGCGCGCCTTGTCGGCCGAAACGTGGCGCGGCGATTTCTCGAAAAAGACAAATCCGACATAGGCCGCATCGGCGTCCACGGCTGCGGCCACGTCAGTGACGGCGGTCAGCCCGCAGATCTTGACGCGAATGTCCTTGCTCATGGGCGCGAGTTTAACTCGCTTGGTCAAGAAGCGCCATAACCTCGTCCTTGTCCTTGTGCCTCTCGCCCTTCAGCCGCTTGACCTCGGCACGCAGGCTGGCCAGTTCGCGGGCCTGACGCGCGGCCGCCGCACGTTCGCCCGCCTCGCGAATCCATTCCCAGATGAAGCCCACGATCAGACCCGCCAGAATGCCGCCGTAAATCACGACGAAAAGCGGCACGTCATAGGTCGGGTTGAGCGCGGCAAAGCCTGCCAGCTCATCGGGCAGCACCCGCAGGGTGACGACCCCGCGATTGGCCAAAGCGATGAGCACGAGGGCAAGCGCGAAGACGGCGATGGAGGCGTAGCGAATATAGCGCATGGATCAGTTTCCGTTGAGCCGGTCACGCAACAGCTTGCCGGTCTTGAAGAAGGGGACGAATTTCTCTTCAACATGCACGCTTTCGCCGGTGCGCGGATTGCGACCGATCCGCGCGTCGCGCTTTTTCACCGAGAAGGCGCCGAAGCCGCGCAACTCGACCCGGTTGCCGCAGGCAAGCGCATCGGTGATCTCGCTGAAGATGGTGTTCACGATACGCTCGACATCGCGCTGATAGAGGTGCGGATTCTCGTCGGCGATTTTCTGGATCAGTTCCGATCGGATCATCGGTGGTCTCCCCCGGCCATTCTTGTGAGTGCTTGGCAGTTGCGGGCGACTATAGCCAGAATGGCGGGAAACCCAAACAGAAAGCCGACGCCAAGAGGCGGAAAACTATGTAATATTTCGTCGTGTCGCGCGGAAACTCGCCCCCGTGCCCGGTCACAGGCCAGTGCTGCGGCGCGGCATCAACGCCACACAGGCAGGGAACGAGATGATTCGCCACCTTCGGCAGAGGCCGGGTGCGGGCACCGAAGCGGTGGACATTGCCGGGCGCAGACCGCATTGTCTGCGCACCTCGAAGCGGAGCGACGCGTGGCACCCAGACCGATCCTCATCGACACCGATCCCGGGCAGGATGACGCCGTGGCGATCCTGCTGGCGCTCGCTGCGCGCGACACGTTGGAGGTTTTGGGGCTGACCTGCGTGGCGGGCAATGTGCCGCTGGAGAAAACCGCTCTCAATGCCCGCAAGATCTGCGAATTGGCGGGCCGATCCGATCTGCCGGTCTGCGCGGGCTGCGACCGGCCGATGGGCCGCAATCTGGTCACAGCCGAACATGTCCACGGGCAAAGCGGCCTCGACGGCCCCGACCTGCCCGCGCCCCGGATGGCATTGCATGAGGCCCCTGCAGTGGATTTCCTCATCGACAGACTGCGCGGGCATCCCTCCGGCACCGTCACGCTGGTCGCGCTCGGACCTTTGACCAATCTCGCCACCGCCTTCACTCGCGCGCCGGATATCGTCGGGCGGGTGCGGGAAATCGTGCTGATGGGCGGCGCGCACACCGCGCTCGGCAATGTAACCCCGGTGGCCGAGTTCAACATCCACGTCGACCCTACCGCCGCCGATATCGTCCTGCGCGCAGGCGTCCGTGTTGTGATGGTCCCGCTCGACGTCACGCACAAGGCACTGGTGACGCCCGCACGCAATGCCGCGCTTCGCGCGCTCGGCACAGCAGTGGGTTGCACCGTGGCGGATCTCACCGGCTTTGCCGAGCGCTACAATCCAGCCCGCTACGGCGCCACAGGTGCTCCCCTGCACGATCCCTGCACCATCGCCTGGCTTTTGCGCCCTGAACTTTTTGCCTCCCGCCTCGTCAACGTCACTGTCGAGACACACTCCGACTTGACCCTCGGCATGACCGTGATGGACTGGTGGGGCGTTACCGGCCGCACCCCCAATGCGACCGTGCTGTACGACATCGACACGGACGGATTTTTCGATCTTCTGACTGAAAGGCTGGCCACGCTATGACCGCACTCACCCTGGCGCGTCCCGACGATCTGGAGCGGCTGGCAAGTCTTGTCGCAGCCTTTCACGAGGAGGCGGGCATCGCGCAGCAGGACGAGACGCGCCGTGCCGCGCTCCTGCCTCTGCTCGAGGGCAGCCCGCATGGCGCTGCCTATCTGATCGGCCCTCCGCGCGCGCCCATCGGCTATGTCATCCTGAGCTTTGGCTGGTCGATGGAATTCGCCGGGATGGATGGCTTTGTGGATGAAATCTACATCCGCCGCGCCGTGCGCGGGCGCGGTATCGGCTCGGAGGTGCTCAGCACGCTGCCCAAGGCGCTGGCCGGCGTGGGGCTGCGCGCCTTGCATCTGGAGGTGCGGCGTGACAATCACCGGGCGCGCGGATTTTACGAGAAGCTTCGCTTTCGGCCACGCGAGGATTACATGCTGATGACCCGCGAGATGTAGACATTCGCAAAGTTGACCTTACGTTGTAACCATGACACTTCAGATACCCTTCGATAACAGCTATGCCGCCTTGCCCGCACGGTTCTACACCCGGCAAACCGCCGTGCCGGTGCGTGCGCCGCGCCTGATCCGGTTCAACGCGGCGCTTGCCGCCGATCTCGGGATCGGGGCCACGGATGACGCCACGCTGGCGCAGGTCTTCGCGGGCAATACGGTCCCGCCCGGCTCGGACCCGCTGGCGCAGGTCTATGCCGGCCATCAGTTCGGCGGCTTCTCGCCGCAACTGGGGGATGGGCGCGCGCTCTTGTTGGGTGAGGTCGTGGACCGCGCAGGCCAGCGCCGCGACATTCAGCTCAAGGGATCGGGCCCAACGCCCTACAGCCGGATGGGCGACGGGCGCGCCTGGCTTGGGCCGGTGCTGCGCGAATATGTGGTGTCCGAGGCGATGCACGCCCTCGGCCTGCCCACCACCCGTGCGCTCGCCGCCGTCGAGACCGGTGAGCCGGTCTACCGCGAGACCGGCGGCATGCCCGGCGCTGTGCTGACCCGTGTTGCCGCCAGCCATCTGCGCGTCGGCACCTTCCAGTATTTCGCCGCGCGCCGCGACATCGAGGGGCTGCGCGCCCTCTACGACTATACCGTCACCCGCCATTACCCGCAGATCGAAGGCCCCGCCCATCTGCTGGCCGAGGTGATCCGGCGGCAGGCCAAGCTGGTGGCGGGCTGGCTGTCGGTGGGCTTCATCCACGGCGTGATGAACACCGACAATACCGCCATTTCCGGCGAGACGATCGACTATGGCCCATGCGCCTTCATGGATGTCTATCACCCGCAACAGGTGTTCAGTTCGATCGACGCGCATGGCCGGTATGCCTATGACAACCAGCCGCATGTGATCGTCTGGAACATGGCGCAATTCGCAACTGCCCTTGTGCCGCTGATGCCCGATCAAGATGCCGCCATCGAGGAATTCACGGCCCTTGTCCATGCCATGCCCGACCGGATCGAGACCGAATGGCGCCGCAGCTTTGGCCGCAAGATCGGTATCGCAGATGCAAGCGCCGAGGACGCCGCCCTCGTCGCCGACCTGCTCACGCGCATGGCCGAGGGACGCGCCGATTTCACCAATACGTTCCGCGGCCTGCTCGACGGCACCGCGCGCGATCAGTTCCTCGAGCGCGACGCATTCGATACATGGGCAGACGGCTGGCGTGCGCGGATCGCAAGCGAACGCGACCCCGAGGCAGTGATGCGCGCCGCCAATCCCGCCGTCATTCCGCGCAATCACCGGGTGGAGCAGATGATCGACGCGGCCATCTCGGGCGATTACGAGCCCTTCGGGCGGCTCCTGTCGGTGCTGGCAAACCCCTTTGACGATCAGCCCGACGCGGCCGATCTCAAACGCCCGCCAGAACCTGCGGAGGTGGTGCGCGCCACGTTCTGCGGCACCTGATCACTTGTCGCGCAGCCGCCGGAACAGGCGCGGGTTGCGGCGGATGAATTCGTCGATTACCCCGGTAAACCCGCCATAGGCCCGCCCCTTCAGATACGCGAAACCCGACGCCGCCCCCAACCCCGCCCCGATCATGTCGATGATCAGGTCGCCCATCGTGTCCATCAGCCCGGATTTCTGCATGTTCAGGCCGAAACTCTGATCCATGGCGAATTCGAAAATCTCCCACAGCGTACCGATGGACAGCCCGAAGCAGAAGGCAAAGAACGCCACCGCCCAGGGCGGCGCGGCATAGCGGTCGCCCTGAAACATCATGAAGACCAGCACAAAGCCGATCAGCCCGAACCCGATGGCCGAACCTGCATGCATCACGATATCCCACCACCAGAACCGCTCGTAGAAATCGAGCACCTCCCCGGCAAAGAGCGTGGCCCCGACAAAGATCACGATGGCCGTGAGGAAACTGGGTGGCACGTCGATCTCGGCCCATCTCGCCACCAGCACTGGGGCCATTGACAGCGCCATCGTGGCCAGCGCAATGAAGGCCAGCGACCATTCCCGCGTAACCAGCGCATCGAGCGCGATCAGCCCGAGCGCCACCCAGATCAGCCGGGTGAGCAGGGTCTGGTCGGAAAACATGCTGCCTCCTGTTGTTTTTCGATGCTATCAGGAAACAATGAGGGCGTCGATGATCCGGATTGCAAGTTATAATCTTCAGAAATGTGTGGGGCTCGACCTGCGGCGCAGGCCGGACCGCATTCTGCGCGTGATCGGCGATCTCGCCGCGCATGTGGTGGTCTTGCAAGAGGCCGACAAGCGCCTTGCGCCCCGCATGGCCGCCCTGCCCCACGACATGGCCGAGGCCGAGGGCTGGCAGGTGGTGGCATTCGGCCAGCCCGGCGGCTCGCTCGGCTGGCACGGAAACGCGATGCTGCTGCGGCCTGGCCTGCGGGTGATCGAGACCCAGCATATCGAGCTTCCGGGGCTGGAGCCGCGCGGCGCGGTGCGCGCAGATCTCGAGACCGATCTGGGGCGTTTGCGCGTGGTCGGGCTGCATCTGGGGCTGGTGCGGCGTTACCGGCTGTTGCAGGTGGCAGCGATCATGCGCGCTGTCGCACGGCTGGAGCCCTGCCCCACCGTGCTGGCAGGCGATTTCAACGACTGGCGGGGCGGTGCGGCACTCGACGCGGTGGCACAGGGGGTGGAGTTCGTGGCCACCCGACCAAGCTATCCGGCCCCGCGTCCCGTCGCCCGGCTCGACCGGCTGGCGATCAGCCCCGATCTTGTGCCGTTGCGAACCGGCGTGCATATCACGCGGCCCGCGCGGGTCGCGTCGGATCACCTGCCGGTCTGGGCGGATCTGGGGCTGCGCCAAACCCAGGGCGCGCATGGCGGTGCGCGAGCACGACCTCAGACGTCGCTCTGAGCAGATAACAAGAATGTCATTGGCCATTCCAGTGCATGGCCACCACGTTCCCGGCGCAATACGCAGGGCCCGGCAGAACCCTTGCCGGGACCTGATGCAAACGACACGGATCAATACAGACTGGAGGCCACTCGTGACCGCATCCCCGAATTTTGCCTTGTTCCTCGTGCGCATCAGCTTTGGTGCGTTCATCTTGCTCTGGGGGCTGAGCAAGGTCATGCGCCCGGACGGGGCAGAACGACTTTTCGCGACCTATTACGGCATTGACGGATTGGGCCATCTGCTTGCCATCGGTCTCGGCAGCCTGCAGGCCCTGGTCGGGCTCGCGATTCTTCTCAGGCTGGCGCGCACGTTCAGCTATGGTGTCGGCGTGCTGATCCACGGCACATCCACGATTGCGACGATGCCACATCTGATCATGCCCCTGGCGGAAGGATCGAACCTTTTATTCTGGTCCGGCGTGCCGATCCTGCTCGCGGCCATCGGTTTGTTTCTTGCCCGGTGCAAAGATACGCTGCTGTCGCTTGACACCTATCGCAACGAGGACGGATCGCGGCTCGCACGTGGCTGACCCGGCGAGCAATGCGCTGCGGGACCGGTCAGTTGACGTGTCGCTATGCGTCTCTGCCCCTGTGGAGGTCGCTGGCTTCGCGCCATGACGGCCGGATAGTAGGAGACGGGCTTGGCGCGCGCGTGATCTATCCCCTTTGGAGCCGCGCCACGAGATCGCGCATGAACGTATGGCCCGCCTCGAACTGCGCCACGGTGATGAACTCATCCGGCTGATGCGCCTGCGCGATATCGCCCGGCCCGCAGATCACCGCCGAATAGCCGCGCTCCTGAAACTGACCGGCCTCGGTGCCATAGCTGACCACGTGGCTGCCATTGTCGCCGGTGATCTGGCGCGCGAGGCGTTCCGCCGCGCCGCCCTCCTCGGGTTTCAGACCCGGCACGCGGAACTTGCGGCGCAGTTCGATCCTTGTATCGGGATGAACCGCCTGCATTTCGGCCTCAGCCTCAGAGACACGCGCCTCGAACCGCGCGCCCCACTCCTCGGGATCTTCGCCCGGCACCACACGGAAATCCATGCCGAAACGGCAGTCCTTGGCGGTGATGTTATGCGCCGTGCCGCCCGAAATTGTGCCCACATGCAGCGTCGTCCAGGGCGGCTCGAACATTGACCCCAGCTCCGACGGCGTGCGCGCCCGGTTCTCGGCGTTTTGCTGATTGGCCCAGTCGATCAAGGGTGCCGCGGCCATGATCGCGTTGACGCCGCGATGCATGATCGAGCTGTGCACCTCGAAGCCCACCACGTGCACGTCATAGCCCAGACCACCCTTGTGGCCGGTCACCGCCTGCATCGTCGACGGCTCTCCGATAATCGCCAGCTCCGCGCGCGGCAGCACCTCCAGCATCCGCTCGATCATCGGCGGCGCGCCGACACAGCCCACCTCCTCGTCATAGCTCAACGCCAGTTGCAAGGGCCGCGCGACGCCCGCATGATGCGCCTCGACCAGCGCCCAGATCGCGAGCGCGTCAAAACCCTTCATATCGACGCAACCGCGCCCGAAATACTTGCCGTCCCGCTCCGCTACGGTAAACGGGTCAGATGTCCAGGGTTGCCCGTCTACCGGTACCACATCGGTGTGCCCCGAGAGGACCACGCCGCCCTCAACCTCGGGCCCGACATGGGCGAAAAGCGCGGCCTTTTCCCCGGTTTCGTCATAATGGCGATGCGCGGTAATGCCGTTCTCGCGCAGATAATCCTCGACCCAATCCACTAGCGGCAGATTGCTGTCACGGCTCACGGTGGGAAAGCTCACGAGCTTGCTCATCAGCTCGACCGGCGAAAGTCTCTGGGTCATGCTCAATAGCCGCTATCGGAGGTCAGCACGAAATGGCCCGGGTCCACTTCCTTGTATTCCGACGGCCCCGGCTCGTATCCGACAGGGTGGATCGGCGAGGGAATCGGCTTGAAATTCAAATCCTTCTCGGATTTGCGGCGGCGCGGATCGGCAACCGGCACCGCCTTCATCAGCGCCTGCGTATAGGGGTGCTGCGGGTTCTCGAAGACGGCGGCACGCGGGCCGCGTTCGACGATCCGGCCAAGGTACATCACGCCGACATCATGGCTGACGCGCTCGACAACCGCCATGTCATGGCTGATGAAGAGATAACTCAGCCCCAGTTCTGCCTGCAATTCCATCATCAGGTTCAGCACCTGCGCCTGCACGCTCACGTCAAGCGCGCTCACCGCCTCGTCGGCCACGATCAGCTTGGGGTTCAGTGCCAGTGCACGCGCGATCGCCACGCGCTGCCGCTGCCCGCCTGACAACTCATGCGGGAACCGCCGCAGGAACGAGCGCGGCAATTCCACCCGGTCAAACAGCATCGCCACCCGATCATCCATTTCCGACCGGCTGGCAAGGCCGTAATTACGCATCGGCTCGGCCACCTGATCGGCCAGCTTCATCTGCGGGTTAAGGCTCGCGAACGGGTCCTGAAACACCATCTGCATATCGACGCGCGCCTTACGCAGCGCGCCGGGATCGAGCGCGATGATATCGGTGCCATCCAGCACCACCTCGCCCGCCATCGGCTCCACCAGCCGCAGGATCGACCGCCCGGCGGTGGATTTGCCACACCCGCTCTCGCCCACAAGGCTCAGCGTGCGGCCCTTGGCAAGCGAAAAGGACAGATCCTCGACCGCGTGCACATTCGCCACCGTCCGGCGGAAAAACCCGCCCTTGACGGCAAAGCGCGTGGTCAGGCCCTTGACGTGCAACAGTTCCTCGTCACTGCCCTCGATCGGCTTGATATCCTGCGAATCCGCGCCCACCAGCTTCATCGGCTCAGGATATGCCTTGCCCCGCATCTCACCCAGCTTCGGCACAGCAGCCAGCAGCGCGCGGGTATAGTCGTGTTGAGGCGCCTCGAAGATCTGCTCGACCGGCCCCTCCTCGACCTTGTTGCCCCGGAACATCACGACCACCCGGTCGGCCATCTGCGCCACCACGGCCATATCATGGGTGATGAAGATCACCGCCGTCCCTGTCTCGCGCTTCAAGCGGTCCATCAGCGCCAGGATCTCGGCCTGAATGGTCACGTCGAGCGCCGTCGTGGGCTCGTCCGCGATCAAGAGGCGCGGCTTGCAGGCGAGCGCCATGGCGATCACCACGCGCTGTCGCATCCCACCCGAAAGCTCATGCGGATACTGATCGAGACGGCGCTCCGGCTCGGGGATACGCACCTCCTTGAGCAGTTCAAGCGCCCGCGCACGGGCCTGGCGCCTGTCCATGCCACGATGCACGAGCAGCCCCTCGGCCAACTGCCGCCCCACGGTGAACACAGGGTTGAGCGCGGTCATCGGCTCCTGAAAGATCATCCCGATCTCGTTGCCCCGGATCGTGCGCATCAGCCCCTGTTCGGTCTGGGCAAGGTCGATCTGCCCCCCCTCGCGGCGATCAAACAGCATCCGCCCCCCGGCAATGGTGCCGCCGCCATATTCGATGAGCCGCATCAGCGACAGCGACGACACCGACTTGCCCGATCCCGATTCGCCCACGATGCAGACGGTCTCGCCGGGATTGACCTCGAAAGAGACATCCTCGACACCCACCACCGGGCCATCCTTGGTCTCGAAGGTGACCCGAAGATTCTCGATCCGGGCAATTGGGATGTCCAGCATGCGGCGCGGCCTTTTTCTCATCCATGACGGGCAATGGTGAAACGCTACTCACTTTGGCGCACCGCTGTCAAACCATGTCGGGGTGATCACGCGCGATTGTCGGATTCGCGGAATGCGCCCCTTGCTTTTTGCCCGAATCCGGTCTGTGATGCACGAACCGGCGGGGATACGGTGAAGGTGCTTACGTGCGCCCGACAGTCTTTTTCCGCCACACCAAGCCCGGCAAAAGTCGGCAAAATCGAAAACGAGATAGCCGAACCAGAGCTGTCCAACACCGGAGGAATCAAACCCCATGACCCTGAAATCCTTGCTTCTCGGGGCAACCGCCGCGTCGAGCTTTGCCCTTGTGGCACATGCCGAACGTGGTGCGGATGGCCATGTCAACCTGATCTACTGGCAGGCGCCGTCGATTATGAACCCCTATCTTTCGGGCGGCACCAAGGAGATCGAGGCGGCGAGCCTCGTGATCGAACCGCTTGGCCGCTACAACACCAAGGGCGAGATGGTCCCCTATCTGGCCGAGGAAATCCCCACCGTCACCAACGGCGGCGTGGCCGAGGACCTCACCTCGATCACCTGGAAGATCAGGCCGGGCATCACCTGGTCCGATGGCACGCCCTTCACCGCCAAGGACGTGAAATTCACAGCCGAATACTGCATGCACCCCGAGGTCGGCTGCGCGCAGCTTGGCAAATACGAGGGTGTGGAGTCGGTCGAGGTGATTGACGACCTGACCGTCAAGGTCAATTTCTCGCAGCCGACGCCGGTGCCCTACGGGCCATTCATGGGTGGGCAGGCGCCGATCATTCAGGCAGAACAATTCGCCGATTGCATGGGGGCCAAGGCGCCGGAATGCACCGATGCCAATTTCGCGCCCATCGGCACCGGCCCGTTCAAGGTGGACGAATTCCGCCCCAATGACGTGATCTCGCTCTCGGCGAACCCGAACTATCGCGACCCGGCAAAGCCGCGCTTTGCCACCATGACCTTCAAGGGTGGCGGCGACGCCACCGCAGCCGGCCGCGCCGTGCTGGAAACCGGCGAATTCGACTATGCCTGGAACCTGCAACTCGCCCCCGACGTGATCGCCAACATGGAGGCGGCAGGACAGGGCGTGGCGATGTCGGCCTTTGGCACGCTGGTCGAACGGATCGAAATGAACCTCACCGATCCCTCGCCCGACCTGCCGGAAGGCGAACGTGCCACCGCCAAGCATCCGCACCCGATCCTGACCGACATGCGCGTCCGCAAGGCGCTGTCGATGGCGATTGACCGCGAATTGCTGACCGAAATCGGCTATGGCAAGGCGGGTCGCCCGACCTGCAACCTCGTGCCCGCGCCGGAGATCTTTGCCTCGGACAATACCGAATGTCTCACGCAGGACATCGAAGGCGCCAAGGCGCTCTTGGAAGAGGCTGGCTGGACCGACACCAATGGTGACGGCATTCGCGACAAGGACGGCAAGAAACTGTCGCTCCTCTACCAGACCTCGACCAACGCGGTGCGTCAGGATTTCCAGGCCCTGATCAAACAGTGGTGGTCCGAGATTGGTGTTGAAACCGAGTTGCGTAACATCTCGGCCAGCGTGTTCTTCGGCAGCGATCCGGGCAGCCCGGACACCTTCCCCAAGTTCTATGCCGACGTGGAAATGTATGCCAACAACTTCGACGGCACCGATCCGCAAAGCTATCTCGCGGGCTACACCTGCGAAAAGGCCCCGCGCCCCGAAACCCAGTGGCAGGGCGAGAACATCAACCGCTTCTGCGATCCTGCCTATGACGAATTGGTGAAGGAACTGGGCCGCACCGCCGAATTGGACAAGCGGGCGGAAATTGCCAAGAAGCTGAACGACATGCTGACCAAGGACAGCTATGTCATCGTCCCGCTGGTGGACCGTGGCCGGGTCTCGGCCCGCTCCAACACCCTTGGCGGGGTCGAGTTGAACACCTGGGACACCGAACTGTGGAATGCCGCAGACTGGTATCGGATCAAGGAATGATCTGAACCGATCGCCACCCCGGCCCTGCGCTCGGGGTGGCGCCTTTACCCATAAAGCAACAATAAGAACGACCCGCAAAAGGCGCCGCGCATGCTGACTTTTACGATCCGACGGCTCGTGCTCTCGATCCCGACGCTGCTGTTCATCAGCCTTGTGATCTTTCTCCTGCTCGAACTTGCGCCCGGTGATCCGATGGCACAGGTGCCCCTTACCGTACCGCCCGAGGTCAAGGAAAAGATGCGCCTGGCGCTCGGGCTGGGGGAACCCACCCATATCCGGTTCGGCAAATGGATGTGGCAGTTCTTCGTCGTCGAACCGATGATTCTCACAGACCACATCCTGGGCACGGCACTTGCCGAGGGTCAGCAGCGCGTGCTCAGTTGGCAGTTCCGCTCACCGGTGATGGACGTAATCGTCCAGCGCATGCCGCAGACCCTATGGGTCGTGGCGATGTCCTATGTCGTGGGCATCCTCATCGCCATGCCCATCGGCATATATTCCGCTTACCGGCAATATTCGCTCTTCGATCAGGCCGGCACTTTCGTCACAATGGTCGGCTATTCGGTGCCGCCGTTCTTCTCGGGCGTGCTGGTGATCGTGATCTTCTCGGTGCAACTTGGCTGGCTGCCCTCGATCTATGACACGACCTTGCAGGTCGTGGATTGGACCACCTTCAAGAAGCAGATTCTGCAGATGGTCATGCCTGTGATGGTACTGGCCCTGCAGACCACGGCGCAGATCAGCCGCTTCATGCGCGCCTCGATGCTCGACAATCTCAACCAGGATTACGTACGCACCGCGCGCGCCAAGGGGCTGTCGGAATGGGCGGTGGTGATGGTGCACGTGCTGCGCAACTCGATGATCCCGGTGGTCACGGTGATCGCGCTCGGCGTACCCTATATTTTTGGCGGCGCAATCATCACCGAGCAGATCTTCAAGGTGAACGGGCTTGGCCAGCTTCTGATCACCGCCATTCAGGCCAATGACCTGCCGATGGTGCAGACAGTGACCTTCATGATCGCGGTGCTCATCGTGTTCTTCAATATCGTCGCCGACGTCCTCTATGGCGTGCTCGACCCGAGGATCCGCTATGACTGAGACCCCCAAACCGATCACCGCCCTCGCGGATGCAGGCCCGACCGCGCCCCCCAGCAGCCAGTGGCGCGATGTCTGGGACCAGTTCAAATCGCATCGTGGCGCGCTCGTCGGCGGTATCGTGTTGCTGTTCATCATCTTCGCGGTGTTCCTCGGACCCTATATCTGGCCCTATGACGCCACCTATATCGATATTCGCGCGCGCAATCAGGGACCCAGCCTCGCGCATCCCTTCGGCACCGATCAGCTGGGCCGCGATACGCTGGCACGCATGCTGGAGGGGGGCCGAACCTCCGTCGCCGTCGGCTTGACGGCGATGCTGCTGGCGCTGGTGCTGGGCTCGCTGATCGGCGTTCTGGCCGGGTTCTTCCGCCGCCTCGACGGGCCGCTCATGCGCTTTACGGACCTCTTCCTGTCACTGCCGCTGCTGCCGCTTCTGCTGGTGATGGTGCTTTTGTTCCGCGAGGCGCTGAACGGCATGTTTGGCCCGGAAATGGGCATCTTCATCCTGATCGTGGTGGCCATCGGTGTCACTAGCTGGATGCCCACGGCGCGGATCGTGCGCGGCGATGTTCTGGCCCTCAAGGAGCGTGAATTCATCCTTGCCGCCCGCTCCATCGGGACCACGAATTTCAACCTCATCACCCGGCATATCCTGCCCAACGTGATGTCACCGATCATGGTGTCTGCGACATTGGGCATCGCCAATGCGATCATCACCGAAAGCGCGCTGTCGTTCCTCGGCCTTGGCTTTCCACCCGATTTTCCGACCTGGGGGCGGCTGCTGAACGACGCCACGCAATACCTGCAGGACTACCCCGAGCGGGTGTTCTGGCCCGGCCTTGCGATCTCGCTAACGGTGCTGTCGATCAACTACATGGGCGACGGTCTGCGCGATGCGCTCGACCCGCGCATCCGGGGGCGCTAACGCGTTTCGACGCAACGCTGAATCGTCAGAATTCCCTTGGGGTCTGCTGTGAGGGTCACAGTGGACGCCCTTGTGGCTCGGGATCATCATGTCCTTGCGTGACGATCGGTTGCTGTCAAATGTCTCACCTCTTCATGCGGCATTCTGCAGCCCATCGGCCCTGATCGAGATCCCCTGATGAGGGCCTCAATCACCCTGATGCCTGGAGGGCGCTATGAAACACAGCTTTGCCTCTCCTTCGATTCGACCGTTCCACAATCATGACAGGCTTCGCCAAATCGGATGGCGCTGGCCTGACAGGTCGGCGGCCATAACGTCGACAGGTTCCGTCTCGTGTTAGCGAGGTCCAAGCGCTACGTTTGCGCACCTTCGTCAGAGCGACAGCAATTAGCCGATACGGTTTCTTGTCCAGCACCGTATTGACCAAGCCCGTCGCCGATGTCGGATTTGGTTTCACATCGCGCCTGAGCGCCGTCTTCCCCGTCGGCATGCACTCTTCGCGAGGATCCGTCCGCTCGTTTGATATGACCCTGGACCCGGCTTTGCCACCGGTCGAGTTCTACTAAGTCGCGAACCGGTTCCCTAAGGTCCGCGCGTCGTCAACATCACCCAGATTTGCCGGACCATCCTGATGGCCATTGCAGATGCCATCAGCAATCTCCACGTTACACGCCAACATGCGTTACAACCCGTTGCCCTCGACCATCTTGCGCTGTCCAAACCAGCCCAATCGCGACATTGCACCACTGATCAAAAGGCATCGAATTTCGGCCCGACCGGCCTTGGCCAAAAATGGCCCAAGCGCATATGTTATTGTCCGGAATCTGAGGTTCAGGAGGCTTTGAGAACACTCCGTCTACAAACGCGATGCCAGTCAGGTTCACATTCAAAAATAGATCGTTTGCGCCGTTGCCAATCGCATCGGCTGGCGCGCGGAAAGAGAACGACGCGACCTCCCATCTTGGGAACACCGAAGGTGGTCACAAATGGCATGCCTTCCACAACACCCTTAAAAGATTCATGCGGTTCGAATCGTACGATGGATCGGCTCGCAACACCGTGCCCGTTTTCGTTGTTGCCCAAGGCGGGCGCATGGGTTAAACGACGCCTCGTTGCCGGTGTAGCTCAGTTGGTAGAGCACGTCATTCGTAAGTAGCGGGTCCGCTCGTGAATGACTTTAAAAAGCAGTCGCTTGCAGGTGGCGCGTTGGAACTAGTAGGGCCATAGTAGGGCCGTGACAGAGAAGGAGGCCGCACTAGCTCAGCTGGTAGAGCATCGCATTCGTAATGCGGAGGTCAGGGGTTCGAATCCCTTGTGCGGCACCACCCCTTCAAGCTATTAATTCAATTCCAGTAGCTTCGACGGCTCGACGCCCAGCGCGTTCGCGAGCTTCGCAACAATGAGAACTGTTGGGTTTCGTATGCCGCGCTCAACCCCACTGACATAGGTGCGGTGCAGGTCGGCCTCAAACGCAAGCTGTTCCTGCGAGAGACCCTTGGCCTCCCGGTGTTGCTTCACGTTTCTGCCCACGACCGCTTTGATATCCATGCGGGCATAGCGCGGATATGCAGCTTATTGATCTACAGACTATGAGTCTCATTTTCATTGTCACCGGAGTCTGGATATGCTGACTTTGAAGCACCTAGAGAATATGACAGGTGCCATTGTGACTTCACAAATAATGCGATTTTTGATTGCCGTAGTCGAGCTGGTGATGCTGTTTGTCGTTCTAGCCGTGATTCTGGTTTTATCGCCCTTCTCCGCCTTGGTTGTTGCGCTGGTGTTTTGCCTACTAGGGCTTAGAGGTGGTCGCAGAAATTCGGACCAGTTGTTAAGGTGGATCGTATGACGAGAGAGACGATCCAAAATGACAAAGAGAAAGACGCATACGCCTGA
>NZ_JBRJGR010000018.1:0-87888 GCF_053628595.1 Roseovarius sp. MBR-154 | reverse complement strand
GACCAGATGCGCCACCAGATCGCCCGTCACCTCCTTGGGATTGACGAAATCGGTCATGCCAAAGCGCGTCGCCATCTCGACCTTGCCGGGGTTGAAATCGACGCCCACGATCTGATCGGCCCCCGCCAGCCGCAGCCCCTGAATGACGTTCAATCCGATGCCGCCCAGGCCAAACACGATCGCGGTGGAGCCCAGCTCCACCTTGGCGGTGTTGATCACCGCGCCGATGCCGGTGGTCACGCCGCAGCCGATATAGCAGATCTTGTCGAACGGCGCGTCCTTGCGCACTTTCGCCAATGCAATCTCCGGCACCACGGTGTGATTGGCGAAGGTCGAGCAGCCCATGTAATGGTGAATCGGCGTGCCATCCAGCATCCGGAACCGCGTCGTGCCATCCGGCAACAGGCCCTGGCCTTGGGTCGAGCGGATCGCCTGACACAGGTTGGTCTTGGGATGCAGGCAATAGTCGCATTCGCGGCACTCGGGCGTATAGAGCGGAATGACGTGATCGCCCACCTCGAGGCTCGTCACCCCCTCGCCGACCTCGATCACGACACCGGCCCCCTCATGGCCGAGGATCGCCGGGAAAATCCCTTCAGGGTCATCGCCCGAGCGGGTGAACTCGTCGGTATGACACAGCCCCGTCGCCTTGATCTCCACCAGAACCTCACCCGCCTTCGGGCCGTCCAGCTCAACCTCCATGATCTCCAGCGGTTTCCCGGCCTCCAGGGCCACGGCAGCACGTGTGCGCATGCAACTTCCTCTTTAGTTTCGGCCACGTCATTCCCGTCAGGGGAATCGCGATGCGGCGATTTGTCCTTTCGAGTATGCGGGCGGCCCACCGTTTCAAACAATTCATACCTTGGTGGGTATTGGGTTCAGTGGACAGCGCCCGCATGCTCGACCATAGTCGTAGCCAAGGGAGGCTCAGCCGATGTCAGGTCGCATGTCACGCTCGAAATCACTGGGGATCGCCCTGTCGCTGATGCTAGGCGCGGGCAGCAGCCACGCCGCCGATTTCTCCGATCCGACATGGCCCTGCATCCAGCGCAAGGTGCCCACGCTCTCGGTCGGGCTGATGTGGACACATTCCCTGCCTGATGCGCCCGAGACCGACCCGGACCTGAAACGCGAGATCGACCGCCTCGCCGCCAAGCTGGCGCTGCGGCGGCTGGAGGTCGAGAGGTTGCGCGCCGACATCGAGGCCTTCGCCGCCCGCCATGACGGCGCGCCCGACATGCTGGGGCATGTCTTCCAGCGGGTGTTCACCACCCTCTCGACTCGCCGCGCTCAGGTGATTTCGGGGATCGAGGAATTCTCGCTCAGCCAGATCGCGCTTTCCGAGCGGATCGACACCGCCCGTGCCGAGATGACCCGCCTGACCGACGCGGAAAACCCCGATTTCGACCGGATGGATGCGCTCGAGGAACAGCTTGACTGGGATCAGCTGATCTATACCGACCGCCAGAGCACGATCACCTATCTCTGCGAAACCCCGACGCTGATCGAAAAACGGCTCTATTCGATCGCGCAGATCCTGCAACAGCAGATCAACGAGCCGGGCTGAGCGGCCCTATTCCCATTCCAACTCGGTAAAGGCCACCGTGGCGTTGCGCGGATTATAGGCCTCAAACAGCTGCCACGCCCCGGCCTCGCCCTGCGCCACCGTCTTCACCGCCTCCGAGAGGCGCGCGCCTTGGTCGATGGCGGCGCGGGTGTCGTGCTCCAGCACCGTCAGATAGCGGGCCAGCGGATGCGCGCCCGCGGGCCAGTCCAGCGACGGGCCGCCATGCCCGGGAATGACCCGCGCCACCGCCATCGCCTGCATTTCCTCCAGCACCGCGCGCCAGCCGCGCAGACTGCCATCGAGCGCGGGCGTATGCCGGTCAAACACCAGGTCGCCTGAAAAGAGCGTGCCACTTTCCCGGTCCAGCACGGTCAGGTCACTGCCGGTATGCGCCACCGGCCAGGCCCGCAGTTCGAGCACGCGGCCCCCCAGATCAATCTCGGCGCGTTCCGGCACCGGGTCCGTCACCCCGGGCACCCGCACCCCGACAAACTCCGCCTCGCCCACCAGCACGCGCAGGCTTTCCAGGTAATTGGCCTGCCGGTCCGCCAGCGCCCGCACAAGGCCCGCATGCCCCCAGACCCGCGCGCCCCTCTCCATGAAGACGCCGGTGCCGAACACATGATCGGGGTGCATATGGGTCAGGATGACGTCGGTCACGGGCAGATCCGTGCGCGCCCGAATGGCCCGCCACAGCGCCTCGCCCATCCATGGCGCGCTGCCCGTGTCGATCACCGCCACGCTCGCCCCGCCGATGACAAAGCCC
Source organism: Roseovarius sp. MBR-154 (assembly GCF_053628595.1). NCBI lineage: Bacteria > Pseudomonadati > Pseudomonadota > Alphaproteobacteria > Rhodobacterales > Roseobacteraceae > Roseovarius > Roseovarius sp. MBR-154. Next base: position 85,555 of record NZ_JBRJGR010000018.1, on the reverse strand, counting down.
AGATTGCTGACATCGCCGCGGTTTCCCGCATCCGGTTCCGCCACCTGTCCCAGATGCGCAAAGACCCCCGGCGCGACCTCGGCCACCTCCAGCACCTCGCCCGCCGCCCGGCAGACCGGGCGCGACACCTCCAGCCCCGCCGCCAACCCTGACAGATCCGGCGGGTTCTCAATCAGCGCCGCACGGCATTCGGCCATGCTCGCCGCCATATATCCCGGCGCCAGCCGGTCCCGGCAAACGGGGTCTGGCGCCATCAGGCACAAGGTTAGGATCGCTTCGAACATAAGCCGCTCCAGCAGCGTTTGAACAGGCACAGCCTCACCCTACAAGAGGGCGTGATCCACGCCAACTTTGGTATGACTTCGTGGCACGGCGATTTTATGCTACGCTCCACGCGCACCCATGGGAGGAGGAGAGACCATGGCCGGGAAATTCCTGCCGCTCGCGGCGCTCATCGCATCACTGGCCTTCGCCGCGCAGGCCGGTGAACAGGTCCAGAACCCGCTCACCGACAGCGAGATGTGGGACATGCTGCGCGAGGATGTTGTCGGCAGCGCCCCGATCCACGACGGCAGCGACCTGCTGACACTCGACGCGCCTTACCGCGCCCATGACGCGGCGACCGTGCCGATCCTGCTCAAACAGACCGACACCAGCGCCCGAATCCGCAAGGCGACCGTGGTGATCGACGAAAACCCCGCCCCGGTGGCTGCGGAACTCGGCTTTTCCGATGCGATGGCCCCGCTCGACTTTGAACTGCGCGTGCGGGTGAACCAGTATTCCAACATCCGCGTCATCGCTGAAACCGACGACGGCCTGCACATGACCGGGCGCTTCGTCAAGGCATCGGGTGGCTGTTCGGCCCCCGCCAGCCGCGACCCCGAGGTGGCGCTTGCCTCGATGGGCAAGATGAAACTCAAGAGCTTCCTGCCCGCGACACAGATGTCCACCCCGCGCCGCGAGGCGCAGATCATGGTGCGCCACCCGAACTATTCCGGCCTGCAGCGCGACCAGATCACCCAATTGTTCATCCCCGCCCATTTCATCGACCATATGGAGGTCTGGCAGGGCGAGGAATTGCTCTTTACCATGGATGGCGGCATCTCGATCTCGGAAAACCCGGTGTTCCGGTTCTCCTACAACGACAACGGATCGACCGACCTGCGCGTGATGGCCACCGATACCGAAGGCAACCGCTTCGAGCGGGTGCTGCCCAAGGGTGCCGATAGCTGACCTCTGCCGCTCGCTGCCTCAGCGCCCCTCGAACTGCGCCGGGCGTTTTTCGAGAAACGCCATCACACCCTCCTGAAAGTCGCGGCTCTGACCGCAGGCACCTTGCAGTTTCGCCTCAAGGTCCAGTTGCTGTTCCAGCGTGTTGTCCCAGGTGCCCCGGATCGCCTGCTTGACGGCCTTGTAGGTCTGCGTCGGGCCCTTGGCCAGATGGGCGGCGCGCGCCTGCCAATGCGCCTCGAAGCCTTCGTCGCTGACGCATTCCCAGATCATGCCCCAATCGCTGGCCTGCCGGGCGCTGATCGGCTCGGCGAAAAGCGCGGCCCCCATCGCCTTGGCCATGCCCATCTGGCGCGGCAGCGCCCATGTACCGCCTGCGTCCGGCATCAGGCCGATCCGGGTGAAGGCCTGCAGGAAATAAGATGCCTCGGTCGCGATCACCACATCCGCCGAGAGCGCGAGATTGGCCCCGGCCCCCGCCGCCGGTCCGTTGACCGCGCTGATCGTCGGCACCGGGCAGTCGGTGATGGCGCGCAGCATCGGCACATATTCCTCGCGCAGGACCCGCTCCAGATCAAGCATGGCGGCATTGCCGCCGTCGCTCAGATCCTGACCCGAGCAGAACGCCTTGCCCTTGCCGGTCAGCACCACGACGCGCGCCTCGCGCCCGGCATGTGTCATCGCATCGGTGATCTCGGCGCGCATCTGCATGTTGAGCGCGTTCATCTTGTCGGCCCGGTCAAGGCAAAGGACGGCGACGCCCTCGATGATCTCAAGCGTGATGGTCTGGTAATCTTTCACGGGATTCGGCCCTCCTGACGTCGTTGCGCAGATCAAAGCCTAACGCCGCGCCCGGGCCAAGGGCAACGGCGCGTCAGTCGTCGAGAATTTCGCGCAGGCGGCGTTCTTCGGCCTCGCTCAGACGGGCCACCTCGCGTTCCGGCGTGCGTGCCCGGCCGCGCAGATAGAGCCCCGCCATCACCAGCCCTGCGCCCAGCATGATCGGCCCCGCCATCCACAACAGCAGGTTGGAGCCGCCCGTGCGCGGCTTGAGCAGCACGTATTCGCCGTAGCGGTCGACGACGAAGTCCACGACCTCTTCGTTGCTGTCGCCCGCCACCAGCCGTTCGCGCACCAGAAGGCGCAGGTCACGGGCGAGTTCGGCGTTGGAGTCGTCGATGCTCTCGTTGCGGCACACAAGACAGCGCAGGCCCGCAGAGATACCGCGCGCGCGGTCTTCCAGCACCGGATCGTCGAGGATCTCGTCGGGCTGCACCGCAAAGACCGGCGCGGCGATGACGCAGAGCGCAAGGATCAGGCGTTTCATTCCGCGGGCACCCCTTGCGGCAGTTTGCGCGCGCCTGCGGCCACGCGGTAGCGCCGGTCGCTGAGCGACAGACAGCCGCCGAGCGCCATCAGGATCGCACCGCCCCAGATCCAGTTGGCCAGCGGCTTGTAATAGCTGCGCACCGCCCAGCCGCCGCCCTCTTGCGGGTCGCCGATCACCACGTAGATGTCACGCAGGAACCCGTTATCGAGCGCGGCCTCGGTGGTGGGCATCTGCGCCACCGGGTAGACGCGCTTCTCGGGGTGCATCTCGGCGATTTCGCGGCCATTCTGGCTGAGCGTGAAGGTGGCCTTGGTCGCCATGTAATTCGGCCCCTGCTCCTGATGCACCTCGTCGAGGCGCAGCCCATAGCCCGCGATCTCCATATCCTCGCCGACTTGCAGGACGCGGATATCTTCGGCCTCCCAGGCCATCATCGCGGCGATGCCTGCCATGGTCACACCCAGCCCGCCATGCGCCACCGCCTTACCCCAGTCGGCGCGCGGCAAACGGGTGAGGCGAGCCAGCCGCCCGGTGCCGCGCCCGGTGCGCGACCAGATATCGACCAACGCCCCCGCCACCAGCCAAGCGCCCAGGAAGAGGCCCACTGGCCCAAGCGCCGAGCGCCCGCTTTGCATCGCCCATGCGAGCGCCCCGATGGCGACCGCAAGAACGAAGGCGGGGATCAACTGTCGCACCACACGACCCACCGTCGCGCGTTTCCACGCGAGCATTGCACCGACCGGGAGGACAAGGCCGAGCAGTACCATGAAGGGGGTAAACGCCGCATTGAAGAACGGCGCGCCGACCGAGAGTTTGCGGTCAAACGCCATCTCGGCAATCAGCGGCCACATCGTGCCGATGAAGACCACAAAACAGGCCACCGCCAGCAGGATATTGTTGAGCACGAGCACCGATTCCCGGCTGACCATGCTGAACACCCCCCGCGCCTGCATCACATTAGCGCGCGCCGCGAACAACGTAAGCGCGCCCATCATGAAGGCGGCGGTGATGCCCAGCAGGAACACGCCGCGCTCGGGGTCGGTGGCGAAGGCATGCACACTGGTCAGAACGCCCGAGCGGGTGATGAAGGCGCCGACCATGGAGAAGCCGAAGGCGATGATCGCCAGCAATATGGTCCAGCTTTTCAAGGACTCACGCTTTTCCACCACGATGGCCGAATGCAGCAGGGCGGCGGCAATCAGCCAGGGCATGAAGCTGGCATTCTCCACCGGATCCCAGAACCAGAAGCCGCCCCAGCCCAGCTCGTAATAGGCCCACCAAGAGCCGAGGCCAATGCCGATGGTCAGGAATATCCACGCCGCCAGCGTGTAGGGCCGCACCCACCGACCCCAGGCCGCATCGACGCGCCCCTCGATCAGGGCCGCCACGGCGAAGGAGAAGGTCATCGAAAGCCCGACATAGCCGAGATAGAGAAACGGCGGGTGAAAGGCGAGACCCGGATCTTGCAAAAGCGGATTGAGATCCTGCCCGTTGAACGGCGGTGTCCCCATCCGCAAAAACGGGTTGGAGGTGAGCAGGATGAAGGCGAAGAAAGCCGCCCCGATCATCGCCTGAACGCTCAGCACCCGCGCCTTGAGCGAGGGCGGCAGGTTCGCACCGAACCACGCCACCGCCCCGCCAAAGAGCGTGACGATCAGCACCCAGAGCAGCATCGAGCCCTCGTGATTGCCCCAGACGCCGGTAATCTTGTAGAGCATCGGCTTGTCGGTGTGGCTGTTGAGCGTAACCAGCCGCAGCGAGAAATCAGAGGTGACAAAGGCCCATGTGAGGGCCGCAAAAGACGCCGCCGTCAGCAAGAACTGTATCGTCGCGGCGGGTTCCGCAAAGGCCATCCAGCCGGGCCAGCGTTTATGCGCGCCGACAAGTGGTATGACCGCCTGCGCGCAGGCGACGAGGAATGCCAGGATGAGGGCGAAGTGACCGAGTTCTGTAATCATGCGTCAAAGATAACGCAGGCGCGGCCCCGCGCCAATCGCAATCGGCGCGGGGCGTGGTTCACATTGTCGCGGGCGGGCTCATCCCTTCGCGCGCCATTCCTCCAGCGCCGGATTACCCGAGGGTGTGAGCACACGCAGCGCGGTCTCGGCATCGGGGCCGGGATCAGCAACGCCGGGGCTGTCGGCGCGCAGGCTGCGCAGTTGCGCCACGCTCTCCACCACCTGCGGCGCGCGCGCCAGCGTGGCGGCGATGGAGCGCTGAAACTCCTGCCCCTTCACCTGATACCGCGCGCCGAAATAGAAACTCACGATCGCGCCCAACAGCCACCAGAGCGGATCGGGCACCAGCGCCAGCCCCGCCATCCGCTCAGCAAACCACAGCGGATCGACCATCGCCACCACGAACAGCGCCAGCGTGCCAAGCGCCATGGCCGGGCGCGGGATGCGGTTGAGCCCGTCGATGATCCGGTCGAAGGTGCTGCGCCCCGCAGCCCCGAACTCCGCCGCCATCTGGTCGAGGGCCGCGCGCTGCGTCTCGACCCGACGCTGGTCGGCGGCCTCGGCATTGACGCGAAACACCTCGGCGGTCTCGCGCACCACATTGCCGCCCGCCCCGAAGAGCGCCCGCAGGATATCCATCACCATGCTGCCACCCTTTCCTGAAACGCTTGATCGCTCAGGTGAAAGCGCGGCGCAATGAACGCTTCGGCGCGCCTGATCCAGCCGCCCTTACCGCCCGAGCGCGTCCGCGCGAACTTGCGGCTCGTGGGGCGGGCATCGGCGAGGGCAAGGTAGTAATTGCGCCGCGCGATCCCGTAGGCATCACCGATGTGATCGGGCGCGGCCTGCGCCGCGCGCGCCGCCACCGCCTGCGTCTGCGGGCCGATCACCCCGTCCACATCCACCGCCTCGCCCATCTCGCGCAGAAGGCGTTGGAGGATCTTCACCGCGTTGGCCCCGGCATTGACATACATGTCGAATACGCTGGCGCGCAGCGCCTCGGGTAGACCCGCGATACCGGGACGGCGATAGAAATGGTCGATGAAGATCGCCACCGCTTGCCCCCGGCTCAGCGCCCGCACATCGCCCACATCGACATCGCCGTCACGGTCGAGATCGAGCCCCAACCGCCGCATCGTGTGGATCGTCACCCCGAAATTCGTGGCCCCGCCGGGATCGTCCGGATCGTTCACGAAGCCACCCTCACGCGCGACGATCTCTTCGGCTATCTCTTCGACGCTTTGCATCCGCCTGCCCCATCTTGCCTGTGCAACATGGGCGAGGATGGGATCACAAAGATTAACGCGCGCCTGAACCAGCGCGCGCTCTTATCTCATCACCCGTGGTTTCTTTATGGTGAAAATACTCAAAAACCGACGGCAGGCCGTTAGCTGCCGCCCGCCTCCTGATAGACACCCTGCGCCTTGAGTGCGTCGACCACTTCCTTGGGCATGTAGTCCTCGTCATGCTTGGCAAGGATTTCACTCGCGACAAAGACCCCGTCGCGATAGCTGCCGGTGCCGACCATGCCCTGATTTTCCTCGAAAAGATCGGGCAGCACGCCCCTGTAGGTCACCGGCACCACGGCCCCGCCATCGGTCACGTTGAAATGGATGACCTCGCCCTGACCGCGTTTCAGGCTGCCTTCCTCGACCAGACCGCCGATGCGGAAAATCTCGCTCTCGCTTGGCGGTTCGGCCAGGACCTGTGTCGGCGAGCGGAAGAAGTTGATCCCGTCGCGCATCCCGTAACCGATGAGAGCGGTGGCCATCACCAGCGCCACGGCGGCAATCGCGATGACCTGCACGCGGCGCTTCTTCTTCAGCGATCTCATGAGCCTCGTCCCTTTTTACGGAAAGACCGGGGCTAGCATCAGGCCCGTCGTCTCGTCCAGAGATAACATCAGATTGGCGTTTTGCAACGCCTGCCCGCTGCTACCTTTTGTCAGGTTATCGAGCGCCGCGATGACGGTGCAACGCCCCGCCTGCCGGTCCGCGACAACACCGATATGGCAGAAATTGCTGCCCCGGATGTGGCGCGTACTCGGGGCCTCGCCCATCGGCAGGACCTCGATGAACGGCTCGGCGGCATAGGCCGCTTGTAGCGCGTCATAAACCGCCTGTGCCGCGCCCCGCAGATAGGCCGTCGCCAGAATGCCGCGATTGGCGGGTATGAGATGCGGTGTGAACTGGATCTCGACGGGCCGCCCGGCGATCTTGGAAAACTCCTGATCGAACTCGCCCAGATGCCGGTGGGTGCTGCCCAGGGCATAGGCGTGATAGCCCTCGGACAGTTCCGCATGCAGCAGGTTTTCCTTGAGGCTGCGGCCCGCGCCGGAGACCGCGCATTTCAGGTCCAGAATGATCTCGTCCAGATCAATCACCCCGGCACTGATCAAGGGCCTCAGGATATATTGCCCGGTCGCCGCGTTGCAGCCAGTGCCTGCCACCAGCCGCGCGCCCGCAATCTCGTCGCGGTAGAACTCGGTCAACCCATAGACCGCCTCTTTCTGCAACTCGGGGGCGGCATGGGGATTGCCATACCATTTTTCATAATCCGCCGGGTCGCGCAGCCGGAAATCAGCTGAGAGGTCGACGATCTTGAGGTCGCGCGGCAGGGCGGCGATCACCTCCTGGCTGGTCTTGTGCGGCAGAGCGCAGAAACACAGGTCGATACCTGCAAAGTCGATCCCGTCGATCGTCACCAGATCGGGTAGGTCGAGATGGCGCAGATGTGGAAAGACCTGCCCCATCCCCTGCCCCGCCTTGGAATTGGCCGCGAGTGCCGCGATCTCAAGGTCGGGATGGGTGGCGATCAGCCGGACAAGCTCGGCGCCGGTATAGCCGGACGCGCCCAGGATGGCGATTTTATGGGTCATGGTGACCTCTCATAGCGAAATTCAAACAGGGAATAGTGCGTATCGCGGTGCTGTGCAACGCGCGCTCAGACGGGACGAAAGCCGATCTCTCGTCGCAGGAACTGCGTCGCGCGGCTCGACACGCGCTTGGGATCGCCCGTGGTCAGGAACATCGCCTCGGTGCCGGGCCCGATCTTGTCGGGGTGGCGGCCGAGGTAATCACTCAGGCTCGCTGCAACCAGCGTGGGCTGCGAATAGACCGCCACGTCGGGGCCCAAAGCATCGCGGAACACCTCCTCGACCAGCGGGTAATGGGTGCAGCCCAGAACGGCAGCCTGCGGATGCGGCATCTTGCGTTTGAGCGCGTCCACATGGGACCGCACCAGCGCCTCGGCGAGGATCATGTCGCCCTCCTCGATGGCATCCACGACGCCGCCGCAGGCCTGCGCCTCGACATCGACGCCGATGGCGCGGAACGCCAGTTCACGCTGAAACGCGCGGCTTGCAACGGTGGCGGGGGTGGCGAAGAGTGCGACGTTCTTCACCGCCACTTCGCGCGGCGGGGAATTGTCGCCCCATTGCCGTTCGGTCAGCGCCTCGATCAGCGGCACGAATACGCCCAGCACGCGCTTGCCCTCGGGCACCCAGGCCTCCTGCATGCGGCGCAGGGCGGCGGCAGAGGCGGTGTTGCAGGCGAGAATCACCAGATCGCAGCCAGCATCAAAGAGCCGTGCGACACTGGTCGTGGTCAAATCATATATGTCATCGGCATCGCGCACCCCGTAGGGCGTATGGGCGTTGTCGCCGAGATAGACAAAAGGCACCTCTGGGAGACGCTTGCTCACCGCGTCCCACACCGTCAGGCCACCCAGCCCGCTGTCGAAGATCCCTACCGCCATGTCCCGCGCCCAATGTCGTTACTCGTATTCGAACCCGATTTCCGAGGCGACAACCGGGCTTGGCGATAATTCATAGGTCTTTGCGCGCAGGAATGCCATGAGGGATTTCGTGTCGCCTGCATATTGCGCGAGCGTGCTGCGCGGGATCGGATCTCCCACCACGACCTTGACCGGCGTGTCCACCCGTTTGCGGAATTCCTTGATCAACAGCCCCATGCGCAGCGTGTAATGCAGGTGGCTCGCCAGCTGAAACAGGCGGCTGGTGTGACCGTCGAAATAGACCGGCACGACGGTGGCCTCGCTCTTGGCGATCATCTTGGCGGTAAACCCGCGCCAGCCCGGATCCATCGGGCGCGAAAACGGTTTCGCCGCGGTGCTGACCGTGCCGCCGGGAAAAACACCGATCGCCCCGCCCTGCCCGAGATAGTCGAGCGACGCCTTGCGCGTGGCGAGATTGAGCGCGACCGCCTCCTTGGTGCCGTCGAAACTGATCGGCAGGATCACCTTGTTGAGATCTTCAGCCTTGCGGAACACCTGATGCGCCAGAATGCGAAAGTCACCCCGGGTCCGGCTGAGGATATGGCCCATCATCAATCCGTCGAGAATGCCGTAAGGGTGATTGGCGATCAGCACCAGCGGGCCCTCGCGCGGGATGTTCATCAGGTTGCCGCCCACCACGTCAAGCGTGAGCCCGTAGCGTTCGACGATCACTTCCCAGAAATCGCGGCCCCGTGACACCTCGGTCTCGTATCCCGCCGCGCGCTTGATCAGCGCAATGCGCCCAGTGAGGTTCTCCATCGTGCGGATCATTGCCCGCCCGCCCTTGGTCTGGGCGGAATAGGCATAGGAAATGTCACGGGCGATCTGGCGATCAGGGCGCATGGGCGGCGGTCCTCGGCGGGCTTGCGGCCAGTTGAGATTATGCGACGCTTGTGACCGGATCACGTGACGGTTTCGTGACGCCTACTCCGCCGCCCGCGCCATTTGCGTCCCACCTGCGCGGATCACCGCCAAAAGCTCCTCGCGCCGTTTCGCGGCCTTTTGCTCGTTGGCCTGCTTGACCGGGCCAAAGCCACGGATCGAGAGCGGCAATTCGGCCAGTGCTATGATCGCGTCGCGGGTGCGCGCCTCGAGTTTCGGCAGCACCTCCGCCATATCGACCTCGTATTGCCTGATCAGCGCGCGTTCCATCCTGCGCTCCTCGGTGCGGCCAAACGGATCGAGCGGCGTGCCGCGCAGGACCTTGAGTTTTGCCAAGACCCCAAAGCCGCGCAGGATGCCGGGGCCGAATTCGCGCTTTTTCGGGCGTCCGTCATGGCCCGTCTTCGACAGGATCGGCGGGGCGAGGTGGAATTTCATCTTGAAATCCCCGCCGAATTCCGTGCGCGCCTTTTGCGCCGTTTCCAGATGCAGTCTGGCAACCTCGTATTCGTCCTTGTAGGCCAGCAGCTTGTGATAGCCCTTGGCCACCGCCTCTTTCACGCCCGCATCTTCGATGCCGTCGAGCATCCGGTGATATCGCTTCACCAACCGCTTGCCCTGATAGGCGCGCAGATGGTCGGCGCGGTAGGCGATCTTTTCGTCGAGCGTTTTCGGCTTGGCCAACACGTTGGGGGTCAGGACCTTCTCCACCTCGGCGGGATAGAGCGCCGCCCAACGACCCACCTCGAAGGCGCGCAGATTGGCCTCGACTGCGGCACCGTTGAGGGTAATGGCCTGCGTGATCGCGTCATGGCTGATCGGGATCAACCCGCGCTGCCACGCCGCGCCAAAGATCATCATGTTGGAATAAATCGAATCGCCCATGACGGTTTTCGCCAGATCCGAGGCGTCGAACATCTGCACGCCGTCGCGCAGACGCGCCTCAAGCGCCAGTTGCAGGCGGTCGGCGGGCAGGTGAAACTCGGGGTTCCGGGTGAAATCGCCGGTGACGATCTCATGGCTGTTGACGACCGCCCCGGTGCGCCCCTGACGTGTCAGGCCGAGCGTCTTGGCCCCCGCACTCACCACCAGATCGCCACCGATCAGCGTATGCGCCTCGCCCGTTGCGACCCGGATCGCGTTGATATCGCCAGGATTCTCGGCAATGCGGCAGTGGATATGCACAGCACCACCTTTCTGCGCGAGCCCGGCCATTTCCATCATGCCCGCACCCTTGCCGTCGATCTGCGCCGCCTGTGCCATAACCGCGCCGATGGTGACAACGCCGGTGCCGCCCACACCGGTGATGACCACGTTATGCGTGCCGTCGATCTCGGGCAGCGTGGGGTCCGGCATATCTGGCAGTTGCAATTCCGCCGTGCTCTCCTTGCGCGGCTTGGCCCCTTCGAGCGTGACGAAGGACGGGCAGAACCCCTTGAGGCAGGAGAAATCCTTGTTGCAGCTTGACTGGTCGATGGCCCGCTTGCGGCCCAACTCGGTCTCGACCGGCACGATGGCGACGCAGTTCGATTGCACCCCGCAATCGCCACAGCCTTCGCAGACATCGGTATTGATGAAGACGCGGCGATCAGGGTCGGGAAACTTGCCGCGCTTGCGGCGGCGGCGCTTTTCGGCGGCGCAGGTCTGGATATAGAGGATGACGCTGACGCCCTCGACCGTTGCCAGCCGGTCCTGCACCGCCATCAGATCGGATCGTTCCGAGAATTCAACACCTTGCGGAAAGGACTTCAGGTCGATCTCTTCCTTTTCGTCATAGACGACCGACAGGTGTTTGACCCCCATGGCGCGCAACTCAGCGGCAATGCGCGGTGCATCCAGACCGCCCTCATTGGCTTGGCCCCCGGTCATCGCCACGGCGTCGTTATAGAGGATCTTGAAGGTGATCGTCGTGCCCGCAGCAAGCGCGGCGCGGATCGCCTGCACGCCGGAATGGTTATAGGTGCCGTCGCCGAGGTTTTGGAACACGTGGTTGCGCGTGCTGAACGGCGCCTCGCCGATCCAGTTCGCGCCTTCGCCGCCCATATGGGTAAAGCCGGTCGTCTCGCGGTCCATCCATTGCACCATGTAGTGACAGCCGATCCCGGCATAGGCGCGGCTGCCCTCGGGCAGCTTGGTCGAGCTATTGTGCGGGCAGCCCGCGCAGAAATAGGGCAGCCGCGTCGCGATCTCCTCGGCATTGTCGCCCGCCCGCGCCTCCGAGAGTGACGCCAGCCCCGCCTTGATCCGGTCGGTGCCGCGGCCCTCCTCAATGAGGATGCCGCCAAGCTTCTCGGCGATCCAGATCGGATCGAGTGCGCCGCGCGTCGGGAAAAGCTCGTCGCGATGCATGCCGCCCGCGCCGCCCTTGTACCAGCCGTACACGCGGCGACCCTGACGGTCGTCGAATATCGCCTCCTTGATCTGCACCTCGATGAGCTTGCGCTTTTCCTCGACCACGACGATCAGGTCGAGCCCCTCGGCCCAGTCGTGAAACCCGTGCATGTCGAGCGGGAAGACCTGCCCGACCTTGTAGGTGGTGATCCCCAAACGCTCCGCCTCGTCCGCATCAATCCCCAGCAATTCCAGCGCATGCACCAGATCGAGCCAGTTCTTGCCCGCCGCGACAAAGCCGATCTTGGCCCCCGGCTTGCCCCACATGCGCTTGTCCATGCGGTTGGCCCGCGAAAACGCCTCGGCGGCAAAGCGTTTATAGTCGATCATGCGGGTTTCCTGCGCATGCGGCGTGTCGATCAGGCGGATGTTCAACCCGCCCTCGGGCATCGGGAAATCGGGCGTCACAAGCTGCACGCGGTCGGGATTGCCATCGACCACCGCCGTCGCCTCGACCGTGTCCTTCATCGTCTTGAGCCCGACCCAGACCCCGGCAAAGCGGCTGAGCGCGTAGCCGTAGATGCCATAGTCGATGATTTCCTGCACGCCTGCCGGGCTGACCACCGGCATGTAGGCATCCACGAGAGCCCATTCGCTCTGATGCAGGACGGTCGAGGATTCGCCGGTGTGATCGTCGCCCATGGCCATCAGCACGCCGCCATGCGCGGAGGTGCCCGCCATGTTGGCATGGCGCATCACGTCGCCCGAGCGGTCCACGCCCGGCCCCTTGCCGTACCAAAGGCCAAAGACGCCGTCATACTTGCCCTCGCCGCGCAGTTCCGCCTGTTGCGCGCCCCAGAGGGCCGTTGCGGCCAGATCCTCGTTCAACCCTTCCTCGAACCGCACCTGTGCCTCGGTCAAAACCTTCTGCGCGCGGCGCATCTGCATGTCGACGGCACCAAGGGGCGAGCCGCGATAGCCGGTGACATAGCCTGCCGTATTCAGCCCCGCCGCCCGGTCGCGCGCGGCCTGCGTCAGCATCAGCCGCACCATGGCCTGCGTGCCATTCAAGAGAACCGGCGATTTCTCCAGATCGAAGCGGTCGTTCAGCGTCACCTTTTGCGTGGTCATGTTCGTGCCTTCCTTGGTTTGAGGGCCTCGCCTCAGTATAGGGCAATATTAGGTCATAATTTATGACCTACCAAGAGGAATTTCGTCAAAATTTCGCGCGCTTGCTATCGCCCCGCGAGGATTTTCTGCTATTACGTCAGGGGCGCTGCAGTTTTTCGGAAAGTTAGGGTCATGGACTGGGATAAACTCAGAATCTTTCACGCGGTGGCGGATGCCGGCAGCCTGACCCATGCGGGCGATCAGCTTCATCTGTCGCAATCGGCGGTCTCCCGCCAGGTGCGTGGGCTTGAGGAATCGCTGAATGCCACCCTGTTTCACCGCCACGCGCGGGGGCTGATTCTCACCGAACAGGGCGAATTGCTGTTCGATGCCACCCGCGCCATGCTCAAGCGTCTCGACGCCGCCACCGCCCGCATCCGTGACAGCGAGGAAGAGGTGTTCGGCGAATTGCGCGTGACCACCACCACCGGTTTCGGCACGCTCTGGCTCGCCCCGCGCCTGCCCAAGCTCTATGCAAAATATCCCGACCTCAAGATCGACCTGATGCTCGAGGAGCGTGTGCTCGACCTGCCGATGCGCGAGGCGGATGTCGCCATCCGGATGAAGGAACCAAGCCAGGCCGATCTGATCCGCAAGCGGCTGATGAGCGTGCATATGTGCCTCTATGCCACGCATTCCTACGTGGCGCTGCACGGCAATCCCGAAGCGCCCGAGGACCTTCAGGCGCACCGGCTGATCTGCCAGAACCCGCGCTCTGCACAGGTCGGGGCTGCGGCGACATTGGTCAACGAGTTGATGACCAACGATATTTCCTCGCTGCTGACGGTGAACAACTATTTCGGCGTGTTGCAGGGCGTGCTGCACGATCTTGGCATCGGCGTGTTGCCTGATTATCTGATCCGCGATTTCCCGCAGCTTGTGCGCGTGCTGCCCGATGTGTCGTCAAACGAAGTGCCGGTGTTCCTCGCCTATCCAGAGGAATTGCGCCACTCCAAGCGCATCTCCGCCTTCCGCGATTTTGTGCAGGAAGAGATCATCGCATATCGTAAAACGATGAAAGAACAGGCGCTTGGCTAAGGGATTGGGCAGGCCTTGAATTAGCCATGCAGCAATCGCATAACGGCCATGCTGCACATGCGGCGTCATTTCTCTTGATCGCGCCGATGTGCCCCCTTATCTGCCGATTGTGACGGTGATAGCCGCAAGGCACTCACCCTCATACCTCCCTGTTGGACTTTGGCCGAGCTTAGTGCTCGGCCTTTTTTTTCGCTGCCCGAAATTTGCTCAGGCCGGTCAGATCACGGGCAGGTCGGAGGTTCCAAATCGCGTGAGCCTGTGCGGTGCGGCCTCGGTGATCACGATGTTTTCCTCATGCACCATGATCCGGCCCGGGGCGAGGTCCACCCCCGGCTCCAGCGTGATGACCATGCCCGGCTGCAACACGGTCTGATCCTTGGCGATCAGCGACAGCCCTTCGGTCAGTTGCATGCCCAGACCATGCCCCAAACGCCCTGCCCCCTCGCCGCCGCCGACGATATCAGCCATCGCGCGCCACACATCACAGGCCCGCGCGCCTGCGCGTGCCGCCTCTTCCCCGGCGAGCGTGGCCTCGATCAGCCTTGCCTGCGCGGCACACTGCGCCGGGCTTGACCGCATGACGGCGAAATTCCGGTCATAGTCGCAGAAATACCCGTCCCAGACCGCGCCGGTATCCAGCATCAGCACATCGCCCTCGGCCAGTGGCATATCCGGGGCCGGAGAGATCACATCCGCATAGCCCTGCGGCCCTGCCCCGCCCGCCAGGTACGGCACCCAATCCGCCCCCTCCTCCAGCAAGAGGCGCTGGAAATCGCGAAACACGCGGGACAGCGGCACGCCGGGGGCTGCAATCTCGCCCGCCCGGTCAAAGGCGCGGCCAGCGATATCACAGGCCTGCGCGATCTTGGCGATCTCGGCCTCGGACTTGACCGCGCGCAATGCGGCCACGATGCCGTCATCGCCGCGCCAGTCCAGACCGCTTGCATCGCGCACACGTATGAAATCGCCAAGCGGCATGCGCAGATGGCTTTCGGGCCCATCCGGCACACCCACCGGGCCGCCGATCTCGCGCAAGGTCTCGGTCAGCAGCGACACGCCGTCATCGTCGGGGTCAGGCGCTGCCCAAGTGCGGATATCGCTGATCCAGGTCGTGCCCATCAGCGCCGCGCCGATTGACGGGATCACCGCGACCGGGTCGCCCGAGGCAGGCAGGATCAGGAACCACGGGCGCGACGGGCTTTCCCAAAAGCGTGTCAGGAACCCGGTGAAATAGCGCAACTCCGGCTCGGTCGTCAGCAACAGCGCCCCCAGCCCCGCCCGCGCTATTTCCGTCTGCGCGCGGCGCACCCGCGCGCGATATTCCCCAACCTCAAAGCCGCGCGTCACCCCTCGGCCTCTTCGCTCAGGATGCACAGCACGCACGCATCCTTGGGCAGATCCAGCCCGCGCAGCGCTGCCACCCCGGCCGCACCCGAGGGGGTCGAGGCGAGGCCCTTGGCCGCCAGATCGTCCAGCACCGCCTCGGCCTCGGCATCCGAGATCGTGACAAAGGCATCGGCATCCCGCGCCAGCCCCTTGAGCGCGATCAGCGACGGCACCTTGCAATCGAGCCGCCCCATGTTCGACACCTCACCACTCGTCTCGACGGGCCGCGCCTCGCGGATGCTTTCTTGCAGCGCGGGCGCGCGCTCGGGCTCGACCACAATGATGCGCGGACCGTCGCCCCAGACATGGCGGAACCAGGCCGCCGCCGCTCCGGCCAGCCCGCCGACCCCGGCCTGTAACAGGATATACGTGGGCGGTTTGTCCATCTGCCGCGTCACCTCCTCGGCCATGGCGAGATAACCTTCCATCAGGCGATGCGGCAGCTCGAAATAGGCGGGCCAGGAGCTGTCGGACAGAAGCGTCCAGTCGTTGTCTGTCGCGGCGCGCCCGGCGGCGACCATGCTCGCCTCGTAATCCACGCCGTTACGCACCACCTCGGCCCCCTTGGCGCGCAGCTTGTCGGCAAACCATTCAGGCACCAGTTCCGACAGGTAGATCACCGCCCGCGCACCGAAGATGTGGGCACCGGCAGCCACCGAGAGGCCGTGATTGCCCGCACTCGCCGTGACATAGGTGCGCCCCTCCAGCGCGTGGCGCATGTCCTCGGCCCCGGTCTCCGCGGCGTCATGCGCGATCACATACGCCGCGCCAAGCGCCTTGAAGCTGCCCAGCCCCATGCGCCCGCGCTCGTCCTTGATCCACACCTCGACGCCAAACCCGTCAACCTGCCGCAAAGGCGTCTCCGCCGCAGCCGGACAGCGGGCCAGCAGATCGCGCACCGCACCTGCATCCACGCTCGGCCACGGCGCGCCGGCCAGCACGCCTTCATCCATGCCGTTGCCACGAAACGGATTTTTCAGAATGTCCATGGTACCCCCTTGTTTCGCACATCAGAGCGAAAGCCGCCCGCGGCGTCAATCCTTCAACCCCGACACCATCACGATTTCGTGGGATCATGGCATCCCCGCGAAATCCGGCGATCTCCTGCCGAGGCACCAACGCGCATCCGGCAAGATCCTGCGAAACCGAGGAAAATCGCCGCCCCCTATCTTCCCTTGGAACCATGCCCGGACCACCTGCGTTGGGTCACCAAGCGCGCAAGATGCGCTTCGATTCAAACCGCAGGCAGAGCCCTGCAGAAACGGAGGAAATCAATGACTTTCCGCACACTCGCATTCGCAACCGCCCTGACCAGCGTATCGGCCCTCGCGGCCTATGCTCAAGGCGAAGGTGGTACAGAGCACCAGTTGACCGACGATAATGGCATCGAATCCATTCAGGATTCCGATAACACAACGCAGAGCGGCAATGCCGCGAACCCCGAGCAGCACGACGACGAGAAGGGTATCGATACGGTCGAAGGCGATCCTGCCGAGGCCGATGTTGCACTTCCCATGATCGATCCGGAGGTGGACCCGCAGGCAGAAGCACCGTCGCAGACCGACCTGATGACCAAGGAGCTGTCCAACGCAGAGCAAACGCTGATCGAGAACGTTCTGGCAGAGGCCGAACGGGGCTCCACGGTCAGCACGTCGGATGACTATGTGATCGGCAAAGTGACCGGCACGCTTGGCCAGGAAGGTGCCGATCATCTGGTCTATGTCGAAGTCAACGAAGATGCGGACATTCCGGCGCAGATCCTCGGCTTCCGCGCAAGCGCACTGAGTGTCGAAGAGGTTGGCGATCTCGAATACGCCATGTCGCTCGAGACGCTGCGGAAGAACGTCGCGGAGCGCGTGGCGGCACAGACCCAATAAGAGCGCGCACCCGGCGGAGTGATCCGTCACATGGATAAGGCCCGTCTGCGGCCCGGCCCCGAGCCGGGCCGCTTTTTTTCATCGGCGAAACAGGAATCGAACTGTTCCCGGCGCGCCGCCCCTTTCCCCGCCCGGCGCAATCGCATAAAGAGGCGCCCAATCGGACCACCTTGGGGGAAGCCACGCAGATGCAGGACCCGGTACTCACGCCCGAACTGATCGAGGCCCATGGCCTCAAGCCCGACGAATATGACCGCATTCTCGAGATCCTCGGGCGCGAGCCCAGCTTTACCGAGCTTGGCATCTTCTCGGCGATGTGGAACGAGCACTGCTCCTACAAATCCTCCAAGAAATGGCTGCGCACCCTGCCCACCACCGGGCCACAGGTGATCTGCGGGCCGGGCGAAAATGCGGGCGTTGTCGATATCGGCGACGGGCAGGCCGTGGTCTTCAAGATGGAGAGTCACAACCACCCCTCCTATATCGAACCCTATCAGGGTGCGGCAACCGGCGTGGGCGGCATCCTGCGCGATGTCTTCACCATGGGCGCGCGCCCGATTGCGGCGATGAATTCGCTCAGCTTCGGCGAGGTGTCGCATCCCAAGACCCGCCAGCTCGTGCATGGCGTGGTCGAGGGGGTTGGCGGCTATGGCAACTGCTTTGGCGTGCCCACCGTCGGCGGTGAGGTGCGGTTTGACCCGGCCTATAACGGCAACTGCCTTGTGAATGCCTTTGCCGCCGGTCTCGCGGATGCCGACAAGATCTTCTACTCCGCCGCCTCGGGCGTCGGCATGCCGGTGGTCTATCTCGGGGCCAAGACGGGCCGCGACGGTGTCGGCGGGGCCACCATGGCCTCGGCCGAATTCGACGACAGCATCGAGGAAAAGCGCCCGACCGTGCAGGTCGGCGACCCGTTCACCGAAAAGCGCCTGATGGAGGCCTGCCTCGAACTGATGCAGACCGGCGCGGTGATTTCCATTCAGGACATGGGGGCTGCGGGGCTGACCTGTTCCGCCGTGGAGATGGGCGACAAGGGCGGGCTCGGCGTCAAGCTGCAACTCGACGCCGTGCCGCAGCGCGAGACCGGCATGACCGCCTATGAGATGATGCTGTCGGAATCTCAGGAACGCATGCTGATGGTGCTGCGCCCGGAAAAAGAGGCCGAAGCCCGCGCCGTCTTCGAGAAATGGGATCTCGATTTCGCCATCGTCGGCGAGACCATCGCCGAGGACCGGTTTCTCATCCTGCATGGCAATGACGTGAAGGCCGATCTGCCGCTGGCCACGCTGTCGGGCTCTGCGCCGGAATATGACCGGCCCTGGGTAGAGCCCACCCTGCCCGCGCCGCTCGATCCCGCCTCGGTGCCCGGTGTCGATCCCATCGACGGGCTGCGCGCGCTGATTTCCTCGCCCAATTACTGCTCGCGGCAATGGGTCTATGAACAATATGACACGATGGTGATGGGTGACAGCGCCCGCACGCCCGGTCAGGGTGCGGGGCTGATCCGGGTGCATGGCACCGACAAGCTCCTGGCCTTCACCTCCGACGTGACCCCGCGCTACGTCAAGGCCAACCCGTTCGAGGGCGGCAAACAGGCGGTGGCCGAGGCCTATCGCAATCTCTCTTCCTTGGGCGCAGTCCCGCTTGCCACCACCGACAACCTCAATTTCGGCAATCCCGAAAAGCCCGAGATCATGGGGCAGTTCGTCGGCGCCATCAAAGGCATCGGCGAGGCGGTGGCCGCCCTCGACATGCCGATCGTGTCGGGCAATGTCTCGCTCTATAACGAGACCGATGGCACGGCGATCCTGCCGACCCCGACCATCGGCGCGGTGGGGCTGATCCGCGATCCCGAAACGGCAATCACCGGCGCGGCACGCGAGGGGCATGTGGCGCTTGTCTTGGGCGAAACCCATGGCCATCTGGGGCAGACCGCGCTTCTGGCCGAGGTGTTCAATCGCGTCGAGGGCGACGCACCCCCAGTCGATCTTGCCGCCGAGAAACGCCACGGCGATTTCATCCGCGCCAACCATGTGCTGATCAAGGCCTGCACCGATCTCAGCGATGGTGGTCTGGCGCTCGCGGCCTTCGAGATGGCCGAAGTGGCGGGCGTGGGCGTGCAACTCGACAGCGACGACACCGCCACGCTCTTCGGTGAGGATCAGGGCCGCTATCTGATCGCCTGCAATTTCGATCAGGCCGAGGCCCTGATGATCGCCGCCGGTCAGGCCGGGGTCACGCTGGCCTCGGTGGGCCGGTTCACCGGCGATGCGGTGCGCATGGGCCGCTCCGAGGCCCCGCTCGTTGAGTTGTCAGAGCTGTTCCGGTCCAGTTTCGGGGCGACCTTCGGCTGAGGCAGGTGGGGCTCTCGGCTGGCCGTGAGCGGACGTTGACGTCTAGCACCAATGCGCGGAATCAAGGTGCCGCAGGCACCGCCGCGCAGCGCCCGACCGCCCGCTCGGGCGGGCGCTTTTGCAACGTTTCAAGCCATTGAAAACGCGGACGTGTTTGGCCGGCATAAAGTGCGATCCAACGAGGTTTCTGCGCCCACCCGACGGTCGGGCACTGCGCGGCTCGTCTCATTGACACTAAACACCCGCTCCACGCCATAAGCGCCCAGCCCATGCCACCGCCATCATGGCAGGTGCAGCCAGTCCGCGCGGCTGCTATCCTCGAACTCGGGGCGAAAATAGGCCACCATGCGCCCCTCTGGCGGGGCCTTTGCCTCTGCCTCCCAAGGGGCCACGCCATGCAACGCCATCCGGTGCACCAGATAGGCCGCACCGGGCCCCGCAGGCAGGGGCACACGCGCGCAGGTCTCGAACGCCTCACGACGCGCCGCCTGATAGATCTCCGTCAGATCAACCGTACCCCAATCGCGCGGCACCACCTGCTCCAGCGCCCCGGCAAAGGCGCGCCGCATGATGTGGTGGCTGCCCTCCCAGACCACCATCGGGCTGGCCCC
The DNA here is from genome assembly GCF_053628595.1 of Roseovarius sp. MBR-154. Taxonomy (NCBI): domain Bacteria; kingdom Pseudomonadati; phylum Pseudomonadota; class Alphaproteobacteria; order Rhodobacterales; family Roseobacteraceae; genus Roseovarius; species Roseovarius sp. MBR-154. The sequence goes on along the minus strand of NZ_JBRJGR010000018.1, from coordinate 65,593 downwards.
CGGCCCGGCCTGCGTCAGCGGCACCCCGAGGATATAGGCGTGACGTTCGCGCAGCATGCGGCGGCGCGCATCGCCCACGGCCAAAAGCCCGTCGACATGCGCCGCGTCCCGCTTCTGTCGATAGCGAAACGCGGCCTCGCCCTCACCCTTGCGCGGCCGGGGATAGCCGGGATAGATCACCGAGACCTGCCCCCGGTGCAGCGGCAACCGGTCATAGATCGCCGTGGCCGCCGCAAGCGCCCCCCCGACCAGCGGTGCAGAGCCGTCCACCCGGCCCTGTGCGTCGTTAGGCAGCGTGTCGACACCCACGAACCATGTGCCCTCGCATTGCAGCCATTGCGCGCGCTCTTCAGGCTCGGCGATGCGCGCCAGCGCCACCTCACGCGCGACCTCCGCCCAGTCCCGCAGCGCCGGTTCAGGCGGAAAGCACGCCCAGCCCTTCTGCAACAGCGCCTCTACCATCCCAGAGCCTTGCGCAGCATGTTGAGCGCCACCAGCGTCAGGAACAGCGCGAAGACCCGCTTGAGCGGCTTGGGGTTCATCGCATGCGCCAGCCGCACGCCCCAGGGCGCGGTGATCAGCGTCATGGCGATGACCACCGCGAAGGCCACCAGATTGACCGCACCGACAGTGAGCGGCGGGCGCTGCCCGGGTGCGATCTCGAGAAAGAGAAACGCCAGAACCGAGGGCGCGGCAATGGTCACGCCGAACCCCGCCGCCGTGGCCACCGCGCGGTGCAGGGGTACGTTGTAGAGGCTCATCACCGACACCCCGATCCCACCGCCGCCGATCCCCATCAGCACCGACACGAACCCCAGCACCGGCGCGATCAGCGCGCGCGCAAGCCCGCCCGGCATCGCGCCCCCCAACCGCCACTCCGACCTGCCAAAGCCCAGATGCAGCCCGATCACCACGCCCAGGGCCCCGAACAGCCCCTGCAACGTGGTCGAGCGCAGGTTGGCCGCGATCAGCACGCCAACGAGCGCCCCCGCCGCGATCCACGGCGCCCATCCGCGCAGGATCGCCCAGTCCACCGCCCCTTTCCGGTGATGCCCGAGCACCGAGCGCAGCGAGGTGACGATAATCGTGGCAAGCGAGGTGGCAAGACAGATCTGCATCAGCTGCGGCCCGTCATAGCCAAGCGTCTTGAACGCATAGAAAAACGCCGGCACCAGCACGATACCGCCGCCCACACCCAAAAGCCCGGCCAGCGCCCCGGCGACCCCGCCGATCACCAGGAGCATCGCCAGCATCTGCAAGAGCAGGCTTGTCTCGGGAAAGGGGACATCCATGCAGGGCACTCCGGGTCGGTTCAAATCCCGCTTACACCGCAGCACGACCGAGGGAAAGCACCGAAGATTGCGCTTGCCCCCTGCCCCCGATCCGCGACACAAGGGCAAAAACCCGTTGCAAACCCGCCGGATCGAGATGCCCCGCTACGCCCTTCAGGTCGAATATCACGGCGCGCCCTTTGCCGGATGGCAGCGGCAGGCCGATCAGCCCTCGGTTCAGGGCGCGATCGAGACCGCGCTGAGCCGGCTCGAACCGGCCCCCCATACCATCGCCGCCGCCGGGCGTACCGATGCGGGCGTGCATGCGCTGGCGCAGGTCGCCCATTGCGATCTGACACAGGACTGGTCGCCGTTCCGCCTGTCCGAGGCGCTGAACTATCACCTCAAGCCCGCGCCGGTGGCGATCACCGCCTGCGCACGGGTGGCCGAGGATTGGCACGCCCGGTTCTCGGCGACGGGGCGGCGCTATCTTTTCCGGGTCAGCACCCGGCGCGCGCCGCTCACCATCGAGGCGGGCCGGGTCTGGCAGGTGCGGCGCGATCTCGATATGGACGCGATGCGCGCCGGGGCCGCGCATCTGGTGGGCCATCACGATTTCACCACCTTCCGTTCGACGATCTGTCAGGCCGCGAGCCCGGTCAAGACGCTCGACCGGCTGGAGATCGAGGAGGTCACGACGCCCACCGGACGCGAGATTCATTTCCACTTCGCCGCAAGATCCTTCCTGCACAATCAGGTACGCAGCTTCATCGGCACGCTGGAGCGCGTCGGCGCAGGCGCTTGGCCGCCCGATCAGGTCCGAGCGGCGCTTCACGCACGCGACCGCGCAGCCTGCGGCCCGGTCGCCCCGCCGCACGGGCTCTATCTTGCAGCGGTGGTCTATCCCGAGGACCCGTTCGCACAAGATTAGGCTTTGATCTTGATCCACGCCCGCGCTAAGAGCCGGATCAGCGGTCCCGTAGCTCAACTGGATAGAGCAGCTGACTTCTAATCAGCAGGTTCGGGGTTCGAGTCCTCGCGGGATCGCCAGTTTTTCCGTTTGAAAATCCTGGGCAAACACCGCATGAAAGTGACCCGTGCGCGACTGACAGGCTGTCAAAGCCCGGTTCGCACCCATGTCTCAAGACCGCGTTTCAAGGGCGGCAGGAATGCGCGGGGTCACGAAATTCTGCGCGCCCCATCGAGACGATCCCGCAAGCGCCCTCAGCCCAGCCCCGTTTCCGACAGAATGCGCGGTATCTGTTTCCTCACCCCGAAGAACCCCGCCGTCGCATGCGGCCAGATCGCCCGGTCCCAATCGCGCTGCCATTCCGCCAGCACGATCCCACGCGCCTCCAGCCCCGCCTGCGCCTCAATCAGCCAGTCGCGCAGCGGGCCGACCGGCACATAGGGCGTCACGATCTGCCGCGCCCCGCAGCGCCCGGCCCATGCCGCCAGATTCCCCGGCACGCCCGCGCGCACCACCTCTGCCTGCCAGCCGCCCCGCGCCGCCGCATCGCTCAGCGCCCGCGCCTCGACCCGCAGCACATGCTTGGCCACGGCGCGCGTCGAGCGCAGGTGACTGCCCGCAAGCGTCACCACCCCGCGCAGATCGAACCTATCGGGCACAAAATCCTCCGCGCAGCAATCCTCCTCGGTCAGCAAAAGAACCGACGGCACCGCCGCATCGGGCGCGCGCGGCACGCGCAGCGGCATGACCGGCGGCAATCCCTCGCGCTCCTCGCCCTCCAGCCCGGTCACGTCCTGCGCCAGCTCGATCGGGCGCGGCGCGAACCGCCCGTCGGTATAGGTCTCGATATTGGCCGCCCGTGCGACATAGGGCTTGCCCCGCATGTGCAGCCCCGCCACCCATCTCCACCCCAGCGTATTGGAGGCCGGATCGCCGTCAAGCAGATGGCGCAGGAAAAAATCCGCGCCCAGCCTCCACGGCAGGCCGAAGGTGAAAATCCAGATCGAGGCAAACCACATCCGCGCGTGATTGTGCAGATAGCCGGTCTCCACCAATTCCCGCGCCCAGGCGTCGAAACACGCGAGCCCTGTCTCACCTGCCTCCGCCGAGACCACGACCCGCCGTAGCCGACGCTCGCCTTCCATCCGCTCAAGATCGCGCATCAGCCCGTCGCGATAGGCCTGCCAGATGCCCGGACGATGCTCGAGCCAGCCCTTGAAATAACCGCGCCAGATGACCTCCTGAATGAACTTCTCGGCCCCCGCATGGCCATGTGCGCCAAGCGCCGTGGCCACCGCCTCCTGCTCCAGCACCAGCCGCCGCCGCAGATAGGGCGAGAGGGTCGAGACATCGCGATGCGCGCCCGGCCCCCGGTCGAAATTGCGCCCCTTGGCATAGCGCCGCCCCATGCGCGGGGCAAAACCCCGCATGATCTCCAAGCCGTGCGCCCGCGTCGCCTCCTGCACCGCCGGTCTCCCTGATCTGCCACCTGTAAGGCTGAACAGATGGCCCGGCGGGGCGGGATTTCAATCGGGGGTCATTCGGCCAGCACCTCCCATTCCAGACCGGGCCGGTAACGCCCCGCCACCTGCCCCTCTTCAAGCGCAAGCAGGTGCAGCCAGCCATTGTCGAACAGGGCACGCACCCCGTCATGCCGCCGCAAGACATCCGAAATCGCCTCTTTCGGTGCCTCGATCAGCACCGTCAGCCGCAGCGGCTCGTGCCGCAGTGCCGCGCCATCATGCACCGCCTGCCACGGCAGGCCGGGACGCAACAGACCGCCATTGCCCTGCACCACCCCGATCCCGCCGGTGACATTATGGATCAGCTTGTTGCCCCCGCCAAACTGCGCCGGGGCGACGCTCGACCCGTAATATTGCAGGCTGATCCAGCTTGCCACGACAACCGGCGCGGTCAGGATCAGCTCCAGCGTGGCAAAACGCTCATCCGCCCGCCAGTCATAACTGTGCAGGAACGTGCGCCCAGCTAAATCCACCCCCGAGGTCACCGCACGCGGCGCCGCTATGAACGAGGCACAGCCCGCCAGTCCCCATTCAGGGCGCGGTTCCGCCCAGTCCGAGGACCGCGCCGCCATGGTCCGCGCCATGGCCCCCGGCAGGCTCAGCGCGCGCTCGCCCCGCGCCAGCGCACCCGCCCGCGCCAGCCAGGCACCGGCCTTCCTGATGTTCTCGGCATGCTCCGGCGCGGCGCTGTCGGGGTAAAGCGTCACCTCGTCCCGCGTGGTGTCATGCAGCCCGGCCATGAACTGCGTGTCCTGCGGCACCTCGATGCCCTGCGCGGGCAGGCCCGCCCGGGTCTCGGGGTCGTTCAGCAATTGCGCCAACAGCCGCGCCGACACCTCGCCAGTATGGCCGCCGCAAGCGCCGCAATGATAGGCGCTCTCATGCGGATTATTCGTCACCTGCGCACCGTGGCCCAGGAGCAGCACCAGCCGCGCATGCCCCTTGGCAAGCCCCATGGCGCGCAGCACCTTGGCCGCGGTCTCGGCCTTCGCCGCGGCGTCAAGCGCCGGGTCGAGCCGGGGGGTCGGGCCGTCGGCGGGCGCGGTCCCGGTCAGCCCAAGCGCATCCTTGACCAGCTTGGCCCCGTAGAACAGCCCTGCCGCCTCTACAAAGGCAAAGGACGACACCGCCGCCTGCCGGAACCGGCCCCAGGCACGGGTGGCGCGCGCTCTGATCCGCGCCGACTGCTCGACCTCGGGCGCAGCATGGCTCGTCGCGGTCAAAGCGGGTTGCAGAAGCACCGGCAGATGCGCCTCGACCACGTCCGAGCCCTGCGCGCAATACGCCACCGGCAGGCCGAAGAACCCGGTAAAGCCAATCGTCTCCACCCCCGGATCGAGGCTTTCAAGCGCGCGGCGGAACACCTCGGAGCGCACGTCGATACAGAACGCCGCCTGCAGCACAGGCCGTGCAGCCACCGGCGCGGGCCTGCGCAGATCCGCCGCCAGACGCCGCTGATAGGCGCGCTCGGCGGCGTCCTGCAAAATGCTGTCGATCACCTGATCGGGCGAGGGCACGACAGGTGCCTCATGCGCCGCCACCGTCTCGGCCCAGGGCCCAGCCACGCCCGGCACCTGCGCGAAAATCGCCTCTTCCCAGATCAGCCGGATCGCCAGCAGGTCGGTCAGCGTGTGATCGCTTTCCCCCTCCGCCTCCGCCTGCCACAAGAGCCACCGGGCATGCTGCGCCCATCCCGCCATATCCATGTAAAGCCGGTGAAAGGCCGTCTCGGCCGCCGTCTCGCTGATCCCCAGCCGCTCGCAGGCGCGCAGGATGGCGCGGTCGGCAGTGTCCGGCGCCTCGGTGACATGCGCGCAAAAGCCCGTCAGCCCGGCGATTTCGGGGGTCAGGTCATGCATCGCCCATTCGCGCCAGGCGGCAAAGGCGCCCCGCCCCGGCGCGGGTGTCCAGAGCGCCTGCCCCCGGTCGAAATGCCCCCCGGCCCAAAGGCCGAAACTGCGCCCGAAGATCGCAGGCCAGTCAGTGCCATCCGCTTGCGCGGCAAGATCGGCCACGGTCGGCAGCGCCCGCGGCTCCGCACTTGGGCCGGTGATCCGCGCCTTGAGATAGGCCAGATCGACCGGCTTGACCGGCGATTGGCTGGCGTAAAGCGCGGCAGCCAGATCGTCTTCGGTCATTTTGCCCCGCGCCAGCATGGCGGCATAACCCGCGCGCGCCCGCGTCAGGCGCACGCCCCCCACCCGCGCCAGCCGGGCCGAGGCGGTGGCCAGATCCTCACCTGTCTGACCGAGGAAAGGATTGACCGCGACGGTCGCCTCCAGCGGAAAGGCGGGCGGCAGGGCACGCGCCGCCCCCTCCGCCGCGCTCAGCAGGTCGGCGATGCGGTCCGGGGCAATTTCAGTATGCTTGAGAAACATGGCTCGTGCTCCTTCTCAGGTCCGGTTGGAGGGATGTGTGACGCGCAGCCCGCCGATCAGACGATCCAGCAGCGTGTTGAGGTAAAGGCCATTGGCCAGATGGACGCGCCACCCGGCACTCGCCGGGTGATGCGCCCAGAGCGAAAAGAGCGCCTGCGCCACCGCGACAAGGCCGAAGGACATCAGCGCCAGCACGATCAGCGCCCATTCCAGCGCACCGGGCACCGGCGGCGCGGGCAGGTTCGCACCCCAAAGCGCGCCCGCGATGATCTGGAAGGTGAAATAGGCCAGCGTCGCGGCCACCGAGGCCCGCGCCGTGCGCTTGGTCAACTCTGACGGTGCTGCATCGGCCAGCCCCTGCGCCACCAGATAGGCCACCCCGAAAATCAGGATCGTGCCGAGCGCCAGTGCCTGCGCCGATTTCGGCCCGATCATCAGGGCAAAGCCCGCCGCCACCATGCCGTAAAGCAAGAGCGCCAGGGCAAAGGCCCGCGCCACCGCCTTGAGGTCGGGCACCGCCACCGGGCCGGGCCGCCGGATCTCGGCCACCGCGCGCACCGCCCCGCCCGAGGCGAGAAAGCCATGCGCCTTGTAGAGCGAATGCGCCACGATATGCAGAAGCGCCAGCGGCCACAGGCCCAGCCCGCATTGCAGCAGCAAAAATCCCATCTGCGCCACCGTCGACCACGCCAGTGCGGTCTTGATCGCACTTTGGGTCAGCATCACCACCGCGCCGAAGATCGCCGTCAGCCCGCCCAGCATCACCAATGCGGCCATCGCGCCGGGGCTGGCCTGCACCGCCTCGGCCAGCCGGATCAGGATCAACCCGCCGGAATTGATGATCCCGGCATGCAGCAGGGCCGAGACCGGCGTCGGGGCTTCCATCACCTCGGTCAACCAGCCATGCAGCGGGAAGGCCGCTGTCTTGAGCGCCGCGGCGATGACCAGCAGCGCCACCGCCCCCTGCCCCGCCAGCGGCAGGCCCGATTGCGCCGCCATACCGATACCGTCCAGATCGAGCGTGCCGAAGGCCAGCCAAAAGAGCCCCGCCGCCCCGATCAGCGCCAGATCACCCGCGCCCCAGACCAGCGTGAACTTGGCCGCCGCGCGCCGCGCCTCGGGCCGTTCGGGGTAGAACAGCAAGAGGTGCCGCAGCCCCAGCCCGACCGCGCCGAAGGCCAGGATCATCAGCGCCAGCCCGCCCGACAGCACCACCAGCAGCACCATGGCCAGCGTGGCCAGCATCAGCGCGTGAAACAGCGCCTCGCGCGGCTCACCATCAAGATAACTGCGCGCATAGCGCATCACGATCCAGCCCACGAAGCTGACCAGCAGCCCCATCGTCACGCTGACCGCATCAAGCCGCAGCGACAGCCCCGCCGCCTCGGACCCGAGCGCCAGCGTGCCCGGCCCCGACGCCAGAAGATGCACCAGCGCCGCGCCCATGATCGCCAGCGCCGCCAGCGCCGCCCCTTCCGGCAGGCGCGGACGGCGCACAGGACGGACGAGGCAGTAGACGGCCCCCCCGAGCAGAAGAACGGGTGGCAGGAGCAGAAAAAAGGACATGGCATATCTCCGGTTTGGACTCATGGTCTCCCCGGAGATAGCTGACGTCATTACTTTGAAAAATTACATATTTTACTAATAATCGTTCCATTTAGTGGAATATCCTCCACGCACCTATTCCCCGCAACACCACGCCCCGCACAGCACGCCACAACCGCCCGTCAATCGCCACCAGACCCGCGCCGATCAGCACCATCCCCAATACATGCCGCAGCAGCAGAACCTCGCCGAGAAACAAAAGGCCTAGCAGAATCGCACTGACCGGCACCAGAAAGGTCACCAGCAGCAGATTTGTCGCGCCCGCCGTGGCAAGAATGCGGAAATAGAGCACATAGGCGAAGGCCGTCGACAGCGCCGCCACGCCGATCAAGGCACCGATCGCCGCCGGGCTTGGCACCGGCAGGGTCCAGGGCTGATCCAGAACCATCATCACCGGCAGCAAAAGCACGCTCGACGCCACGACGTGACCGGTTGCCGTGCTGATCGGGCTTAGCCCCATCGCCCGGAACCTGCGCCCGTAAATCCCGGCACAGGCATAAGAGACAGCCCCGCCAAGACACATGAGCTGCGCGGTGACATGTACCCCGAGATCACGCAATGCCGCCGTGCCGATCATCGTGGCAACCCCGGCAAAGCCGATCACAACGCCCAGGATCTTGCCTCCGGTCATGCGCTCGTCGCGGGTCAGGACATGCGCCAGCAGGACGGTGAAAAGCGGCGTCGATGCGTTCAGGATCGACGCCACGCCCGACGCGATATGCTGCTGCCCCCAAACGATCAGCGAGAAGGGAATGGCATTGTTCAGCACTCCCATACCGAAGAACGCCGCCCAGATGCGCGGCGCGCGCGGCAGGCGCTCGCCCCTCAGGCGCAGGATGGCGAGCAGGATGATCGCCGCCAGCGCAACGCGGGATACGACCACGGTGAACACCGGCAATTCGCGCACCGCGACATCGTTGAAAAAGAACGACCCGCCCCACACGGCGGCAAGACCCAGCAACATGGTCCATTCCGACAGGGTCATGGATCTTTTGGCAAAAGGTGGGGGCGGCATCGACAATCCTCCAGGTCGCCCCTCGGGGCTGTTCAGGCAGAGTTCTGTCATTGTCGCACGCGGCCGAGCGACCCGTTTCCTGCGCTTTCGCACGCATCGCGGTCGCCCGGCGCCAGCCGTCCCGGGTGCGATCAGAGGCCTCGCATGTCGCCCGCTATTTCGACGACCGCCCCGAGATATGCTTGCGCAGGCTCGACGGCCCCGGCTTTTTCTTCGACTTGTAGGGGTTCTTGTCGGATTGGCTGCGCATATAGAGGCGAATGGGCGTGCCCGGCATGTCGAAATCCTCGCGCAACCCGTTCACCAGATAGCGCGTATAGCTTTCCGGCAGCTTGTCGGGATGGCTGCACATCACCACGAAACCGGGGGGCCGCGTCTTGGCCTGCGTCATGTAGCGCAGCTTGATCCGGCGCCCGCCCGGCGCGGGGGGCGGGTGCTGTTCCAGCATGCCCGTCAGCCAGCGATTGAGCTGCGCCGTGGTGATCCGCCGGTTCCACACCTCATGCGCCTTTTGCACCGCCGCGCGCAGCCGGTCGAGGCCCTTTCCGGTCTTGGCCGATACCGTCACCAGTGGCGCGCCGCGCAGCTGCGGCAAAAGCCGCTCGAACGCCTCGCGCAGATCGCGCAGTTTCTGCTGCTTCTCGGGCTCCACGTCCCACTTGTTGACCGCCACCACCACCGCGCGCCCCTCGCGCTCGGCCAGATCGGCGATGCGCAGATCCTGCTGCTCGAAGGGAATGGCGGCATCGAGCAGAACCACCACAACCTCGGCGAATTTCACCGCCCGCAGCCCATCTGACACCGACAGCTTTTCCAGCTTGTCCTGCACCCGCGCCTTCTTGCGCATGCCCGCCGTGTCGAAGATTCGCACCGGCAGCCCGTCCCAGTCGAGCGCAAGCGAGATCGCATCGCGGGTGATCCCCGCCTCGGGTCCGGTCAGCAGCCGCTCTTCGCCCAGTATGGTGTTGATCAGGGTGGATTTCCCGGCATTGGGCCGCCCCACCACAGCCACCTGCAAGGGGCGCGCGGTGGTGGGCGTATGGTCGGGCTGCGCGGGCGTCTCGCCCTCTTCCGTCACCTCGATATCGGTGACCGGGGCCTCAGCCTCGGCGCGTTCCTCATAGGCATCGGCCAGCGGCTGCAACTGCGCATAAAGATCATTCAGCCCCTCGCCATGCTCCGCCGACAGCCGAATGGGCTCGCCCAGCCCCAGCCCCCAGGCCTCGATCACCCCGGCATCGGCGGCAGAGCCCTCGGCCTTGTTCGCCGCAAGGATCACGTGATCGGACCGCTTGCGCAGGATCTCGGCAAAGATTTCGTCCACCGGCGTCACCCCGGTGCGCGCGTCGATCACGAAGAGGCAGACATCGGCCATCTCCACCGCCCGCTCGGTCAGCCGCCGCATCCGGCCTTCAAGGCTGTCATCGGTGGCATCCTCCAGCCCCGCCGTGTCGACCACGGTAAAGCGCAGATCGCCCAGTCGCGCCGCCCCCTCGCGCAGGTCGCGGGTCACGCCGGGCTGGTCATCGACCAGCGCCAGGCGCTTGCCCACAAGGCGGTTGAAGAGCGTGGACTTGCCCACATTGGGGCGTCCCACGATGGCGAGGGTGAAAGACATGGGATCAGGCTCCGCTCCGGGGTCAAGCCGGTCTGATACAGGATCGCGCGGTCAACGGAAAGCCAGCAACTGACCCTTTTTCGACACGACATAAAGCGTGCCGCCCGCAACCACCGGATTGGAGGTGGCCCCGCCCGGCAATTCGACGCTGCGGATCAGCTGACCCGAGGCCGGTTCGAAGAACCGCAATTGCCCATCACCCGAGGCAAGGACCAGCTGTCCGCCCGCGATCATGGGCCCGAAATGCCCGACGATCGCCGCCTGCCGCTTGGGTCTGCGCGCCTCGAAGAGCGGCAGTTCATGGCCCCAGATCCGCGTGCCGTCCTGCGCCGAGAGCCGAACCAGCTCGTTGCGGTCGGTGACCATGAAAAGCGACTCGCCCGCTGGCCAGACCGGGTTGAGCGGGCCCTCGTTGGCGGTCCAGATACGGTTGCCGCTGCCAAGCCGCAGCGCGACCATGCGACCGGCATGGCTACCGGCAAAGACTTGGTCGCCGACCACCACCGGATCGCCGGTGATGTCCACAACCCGCGCACTCGCCAGGCCGAGCCGCTGCCCGGCAATCTGCGCATCCCAGAGCCGCAGTCCGCCCTGACGGAACGCCCCCTGCAACTCGCCCGCGCCAAAGGCGAAGACGGCGTATTTCTCGGTCAGCGCGGGGGCGGGGCCGCCAAGCACATTGTGAATGTCGGGCGTGGCGCTCAACTGCCAGTCGACCCGCCCGGTCGCGGTATCGAGCACCCAGGCCACATCGTCGCCCGCCACCACATAGACCCGGCCATCGTAAACCGTGGGGGCCGCCGTGGTCGGCGCATCCAGATCCTGCTGCCAGATCTGCGTGCCGGTCTCCGGGTCGAGCGCGGCGAGAAAGCCAAAGGCCGAGGACACGAAGAGCTTGCCATCGCCATAGGCAAGCCCGCCGCCACTGGCCTGATTGGAACTGTCGGCGGGCGGGGTCAGATCGGCGCTCCACAGCACCTCGCCGTTGGTCGAGACCGCCGTGACCTGCGCCTGCGCATCCAGGGTGAAAATCCGCCCGCCCGCCACCACCGGATCAGCGGTGATCCGCTTGCGGCGGCTGTCGCCCGCGCCGATATTGACCGACCAGGCCAGCTCTGGCGTGGCCGAGAGCGCCGGATGCGCGGCCCGCGTCGCGGGCGTGCCGATACGCTGCGTCCAGTCCGCATTCATCGTCGCGGGCGGCAAATCCACCGGCACGACCTGGTTCTCCGGGGTTTCCGCCGCCTGCGCCCGCCGCACCTCGCTCTGCAGAACCTCGCGAATGCCCTCGCGTTCACCGCTCAGGATCGCCTCTTCCTTGGAACAGGCCGTCAGGGCAAGCGCCGTCGCCACCCCCAGGATAACCGTTTTCGCCGTCACTGCATCGCCCTCATTCGTCGCCTCGTGCGTTCCGCCCCGGCAGGGCGCCTATTGCAGCACGTCGGCCGCGTCGGGCGCGCGCATCGGCGTGTCCGGCGGCTCTTCTCCCAAAGCCACAATCACTTGTGACACGCGCCGACGCAAGCCCGCTGTCGCCTCGGCATCCTGCGCGATGCGCGCCAGCGTCTCTAGCGCCGCCGCCCGGTCGCCGGTCTCAAGCGCGATCAGCGCCAGTTGCTCCTCGGCCAGAAGCCGCACCGTGCCGCCCGCTGACACCAGCCCCTCCAACCGCGCGCGGCGGGTCTCGGGCTCGAGCCCGGCGCCCGGCAGCGTCACCGCCTTTAGCGTGGCAATCTGACGATAGACCGGCAAGGTGGCCTCGCGATCGGCAATCTCCAGCAGTCGCGCCGCCGCGGCCTCCGGCTCCTGTTCCGCGCCCTCGGCGGCAGCCAGCAGATCAACCACCGCTGCCGCTTCGGGGTTGGGTGCCTCGACATCTGCCAGCGCCGCCGCGCGCGCCGCGCGCTCCTCTTCCGACAGCGCCGACAGAATGCTGTCGCCGAACGCCTGTGCAGTTGCGCGCGCCTGCGCCTTGCGCCACTCGTTCCACGCGGCCCCACCGACCAGCAGCAGGATCGCCAGAACGGCAATCCAGCCATAGCGCCGCATCAGCCGGAACAGCCGGTCGCGCCGCACCTCTTCGGTGACTTCCTCGATGAAACTGTCGGTATCGCTCACGCCCTGCCCCCTTGCGGAATGTTCGCTCCTCTTAACCCGAAGCCCGCCCCCTGCCAAGGGGCGGCGGCATGCCGCCTCCGCGAGGCTTGCAGCGGGACGCGTAAAAGATTAATCTGAACCGGTCAGTTCAGCGTATCATGCTCGTGACGGCGTGATGCGCAATGTGGCGTGTCGACCATTGTCAGAAGTATTGAAAGCTCACTCATGCGCCTGGTTCCCATTCTGATCGCCGTGCTGGTCTCCGCGCTGATTTATGCCTTTGTTTTTGAACGTGACCGACTGCTGGCGCTTTTGCCGCAGCCCACGCCCGAGACGTCAGAGGCGGACAACCCGCAAACCACGCCGGGCGAATCGGCGCCATCGGACGACACCGCGATGCGCGTGGTCGTGCAACGCTCCGAGGCACGCGAGGTCGACAGCGCCGTGATCCTGCGCGGCCGCACCGAGGCCGACCGCATCGTCGAGCTGCGCTCCGAAACCTCCGGACTGGTGACTTCCGAACCGCTGCGCAAGGGGGCCTTCGTGGATCGCGGCGACCTGCTCTGCCGTCTCGACCCCGCCGAGCGCGAAGCCGTGCTGCAGGAGGCGCGCGCGCGGCTGGCCGAGGCCAAGACCCGTGTGCCCGAGGCCGAGGCGCGCGTCGACGAGGCCCGCGCACAGCTCGAAGAGGCCGAAATCAACTACAACGCCGCCGAGAACCTCGTCGGCTCGGGCTTTGCCTCGCAGACCCGCGTGGCCAATACCCGCGCCGCTGTCAGTTCGGCACAGGCCGCAGTGCAATCGGCCACCTCCGGGCTCGAGGCCGCCCGCGCGGGCATCGACTCGGCGCACGCCGCCGTGGCCCGCGCCGAGCAGGAAATCAAACGGCTCACCATCGAGGCCCCGTTCTCCGGCGTGCTGGAAACCGACACCGCCGAGTTGGGCAGCCTGCTGCAACCCGGCGCGCTTTGTGCGACGGTGCTGCAACTCGACCCGATCACGCTGGTGGGGTTCGTGTCGGAAATGCAGGTCGCGCGGGTCGAGCGCGGCGCCTCCGCCACCGCGCGCACCGCCTCGGGCCAGGAGGTGGAGGGCAAGGTCAGCTTCCTGTCGCGCGCCGCCGACGACACCACCCGCACCTTCCGGGTCGAGATCGAGGTGCCCAACCCCGACCTCAGCCTGCGCGACGGCGAAACCGCCGAGATCAGCATCAGCGCCGAGGGCAAGGCCGCGCATCTGCTGCCGCAATCGGCGCTCACGCTCAATGACGAGGGCACGCTCGGCCTGCGTGTCGTGGACGAAGACAGCCGCGCGCACTTCGTGCCGGTCACGCTGCTGCGCGACACGCCCACCGGCGTCTGGCTGACCGGCCTGCCCGACACCGCCGAGGTGATCGTGATCGGCCAGGAATACGTCAGCGACGGCGTGCCGGTGCAGCCCTCCTATCAGGAGCTTGGCCAATGACCGGAATCGTCGACTGGGCCGCCGCCCGGGCGCGGATGGTGCTGGCGTTCATCCTGCTGTCGATCCTTGCCGGCACGCTCTCCTACATGGGCCTGCCCAAGGAGGGCGAGCCCGATATCGAGGTGCCCGCGCTCTTCATCACCGTCCCCTTCCCCGGCATCTCCGCCGAAGACAGCGAGAAACTGCTTGTCAAGCCTATGGAGACCGAACTCAGCGATCTCGACGGGCTCAAGACCATGACCGGCACCGCTGCCGAGAATTTCGGCGGCGTGGCGCTCGAATTCGAATTCGGCTGGGACAAGACCAAGACCCTCGCCGATGTGCGCGACGCGATGGACACCGCCGAGGCGGAATTTCCTGATGGGTTCGAGAAATACACCATCAACGAGGTGAATTTCAGCGAATTCCCGATCATCATCGTCAACCTCTCCGGCCCGGTGCCGGAACGCACCATGTCGCGGCTGGCGCGCGATCTTCAGGACACGCTCGAAGGGCTGGAACCGGTGCTGGAGGCTGGCATCGCGGGCAACCGCGAAGAGATGGTCGAGGTGGTGATCGACCCGCTGCGGCTCGAGGCCTACAACGTCACCGCGCTTGAGCTGATCAACGTGGTGCGGAACAACAACCAGCTCATCGCGGCGGGCGAGGTCGAGACCGCGCAGGGCAGCTTCGCGGTCAAGATCCCATCGTCCTTCGAGGAAACCCGCGACATCTACGAATTGCCGATCAAGACCAATGGCGACCGCATCGTCACGCTCGGCGATCTGGCCACGATCAACCTCACCTTCGAGGACCGGCTCGGCACCGCGCGCTTCAACGGCGAGACGACCGTGGCGTTACAGGTGGTCAAACGCAAGGGCTTCAACATCATCGACACCGCCGATCTGGTGCGCGAGGTGGTGGCCGAAGCCGAGAGCCGCTGGCCCGAGGAACTGCAGGTCGCCGTCAACATGGGCACCTCGAACGACCAGTCGCGCACGGTGGAATCGATGGTCACGCAGCTCGAAGGCTCGGTGCTGACCGCCATCGCGCTGGTGATGATCGTCACGCTCGCGGCCCTGGGCATCCGCCCGGCGCTGCTGGTCGGCTTCGCGATCCCGACCTCGTTCCTGCTCACCTTCGCGATGCTGGCCGTGATGGGCGTGGCGATCTCCAATATCGTGATGTTCGGGCTCATTCTCGCCGTCGGCATGCTGGTCGATGGCGCGATCGTCGTGGTTGAATACGCCGACAAGCGGATATCCGAGGGCGAAGGCCCGATGCACGCCTATGTGGGGGCCGCCAAGCGGATGTTCTGGCCGGTGGTCAGCTCCACCGCCACCACGCTCTGCGCCTTCCTGCCGATGCTCTTTTGGCCCGGTATTCCGGGCGAATTCATGGGCATGCTGCCGGTCACGCTGATCTTCGTGCTCTCGGCCTCGCTTCTGGTGGCGCTCGTGTACCTGCCGGTTCTGGGTGGTGTCACCGGGCGGCTGGAGCGCTGGTTCAACGACCGGATGGACCAGATCGCGGGCGGCTTCTGGCTCTGGCATGTGCTGCTCTTTCCGCTGGCGCTCGGGGCTGGCTATCTCGCCGCTCAGGCCGCGCCGCTGCTCTTCGATCAGATCACCGCGCAATTCGCCGGCATGGACGGGGGCGACATCCTCGGCTCGGTTGTGCCGGTGCTGGCGACGGTCTTCGGCCTGGTTCTGGGGGTAGTGGCGCTGATCGGCCTTGGCGTGGCCAGCGTTCTGACCACGCTGCTGGGGCTGATGGCGATCCCGCGCCGCTGCGGCAACCTGCTGCGCCGCATTTCCCGCGCCCTCCTGCCGCGCCGCCGCGCGCGGGTGCGCGCGGGCTATCGCCGCTCCGCCTTCGGATGGCTGATCCACGCGATCACCGGCAACCCGGTGATGCCACTTGTCGCCTTCGGCGCGATCTTCGTCTTCGTGGGCTCGGTGCTGATGTTCTACATGAACAACAACAACGGCACGGAATTCTTCGTCGACAGCGAACCCGAACAGGCCATCGTCTATGTGCGCGGGCGCGGCAACCTGTCGATCGACCAGAAGGACCAACTCGTCAAGCAGGTCGAGGACATCGTGCGCGCCCATCCCGGGGTGCAGACCGCCTTTGCCTTTGCCGGGGATGGCGGCCTCGACAACAACACCGGCGGCGCGCAGCCGCCGCGCGACACCATCGGTCAGGTACAGCTTGAAACCATCCCGTGGGAGGATCGCCCGCAGGCCAAGGAGACATGGTTCACCATCCCGATCCTGGATGTCGCGGTCCAGCGCGACGTGGTCGCCCCCGCCTATGACGGCGACGCGGTGATCGACGATCTCACCGCCCAACTCGAACAGCTCCCCGGCATCAAGATCGAGATCCTCGCGCAGGCGCGCGGCCCGGCCTCGGCCAAGCCGGTGCATCTGCGCCTCAAGGGCGATGACTGGGAGGCGCTGCAAGCCTTTACCCGCAAGGCCCGCTCGCAATTCGAAGAGACCCGCGGCCTGCGCCAGATCGAGGACACGCTGCCCCTGCCCGGCATCGACTGGCAGATCGACGTTGATGTCGAAAAGGCCGGCCGCTTTGGTGCCGATGTGGCCACCGTCGGCGCGATGGTGCAGCTTGTCACGCGCGGCATCCTGCTCGACACCATGCGCGTCGACAGCAGCGACGAGGAAATCGAGATCCGCGTGCGCCTGCCCGAAAAGGACCGCGTGCTCTCGACCCTCGACAACCTCAAGGTGCGCACCGAGGACGGGCTGGTGCCGCTGTCGAATTTCATCACCCGCGAACCGGTGCAGCAACTGGCGCAGATCGACCGCATCGACCAGACCCGGTTCTTCGACGTCAAGGCGGCGGTGGAAGACGGGCTGACCCACAGCGTGACCGGCGCCGACGGAACAGAAACCACCGTGCCGATCACCGCAAACGAACGCATCGCGCAACTGACCGAATGGCTCACATCGGGCGTGCTGCCTGCGGGCATCAGCTATGAATGGACCGGCGACGCCGAAGATCAGGAGGAATCGGGTGCTTTCCTGCAAAAGGCCTTCGCGGGTGCGCTCGGCTTGATGTTCATCATCCTGCTCGCACAGTTCAACAGCGTCTATAACGCAGTTCTGGTCCTGCTCGCGGTGATCCTCTCCACCACCGGCGTGCTGATCGGCATGCTGGTGATGAATCAGCCGTTTTCCATCATCATGACCGGCACCGGCATCGTCGCGCTCGCGGGGATCGTGGTGAACAACAACATCGTTCTGATCGACACCTATCAGGATTACGCGCGCTACATGCCGCGGATTTCCGCGATCACCCGCACCGCGCAGGACCGCATTCGCCCGGTGCTTCTGACCACGATCACCACCATGGCCGGGCTTGCGCCGATGATGTTCGGCCTCAGCCTCGATTTCTTCAACGGCGGCTACGCCTTCGACAGCCCGACCGCGCTCTGGTGGAAGCAACTGGCGACGGCGGTGGTGTTCGGCCTCGGCATCGCAACGGTGCTGACGCTGATCTTCACCCCGGCGATGCTGGCACTCCGGGTCTGGGCCACGACCTATGTGCTCTGGGCCTCGCGGCTGATGGCGATGCTGTCGATGGGCCGCTCCAGCCGCGCAGCGCGCGATTGGGCGCTGCACCGCGCCGCCCGGCGCGCGACCGGCACCGAACTGGTCTGGCCGGATGAGAGCGCGCCGCACGCGGGCTATGTCGAGGAAGAGACCACCGAAGCCCCGCATCTCGATGACCTCAGGCGCGTCCTGGACGAGCGTAACCCCAAGCCACCGCTGCGCGCGGCAGAGTGAGTCGCGCGCCCCGGGGCCGGTCACGCGGACCCGCTGCGGGAAAATCGGCTTGTTTCCTGAAACAATCCCGCGACGGCATTCCGCTTCGTTTCCATTACCAGCCCAATCTCGCAGCGGGCTTGAAATGCGGCAGAAAAGCGGCGATTGTGTGTTCGCATAGTGCGTGAAGATTACAAGGCATCGACACTGGGGAGTTTTAACGATGTGGAACTGGTTCTTTGACAGATACGGCAGCGGCTCGGGTCACGACGACGGCGGGGCGGCATCCTCTGTGCCTGAAATGGACGCCGCCAGCGGAACGCTCGCCATCGCTGTTGTTCTCGCGGCGCTCGTTCTGGCATGGGAAATCAAACGCCGCCGTCGCGCGCGCGGCTGAGGGTTCAGAGGGTTCAGACCCTCAGATCAGCGCCCAATCGCCACGCCAAAGGGCGACAGCAGCAATCAGCGCATTGGCACTCGCATGGGCGACAATGGCATCGGCCAGCCGCCCATGGCGCATGGAGAGCAGTGAAAACACCACCCCCGCCAGTGCCGCCTCGATCCAGCGGCCATGCACCAGCGCGAACAATCCCGCCGAAACCGTGATCGCCGCCAAGCGGCTCAGCGGCGTGCCCCGGTCGATCCGGGCCTGCACGTAACCGCGAAAGATCATCTCCTCGATCACCGGCACCAGTGCCACCGTGCCAAAGATACGCAGCCCGGCCCACAGCGCAAAGGCCGCCGCGCCCAACCCCGCCAGCGCCTCGGGCATCGGCTCCGCAGCGGGTGCCGTGACGATCCATACCAACCCGACCCCCAGCCCGACCAGCACCGCCAGCGGCGACGGCCGGTCCAGATAACGCACCACCGTCGCCCGCGCCCACCACAGCGCGGCCAGCATCAACGCCACCTGAAGCGGATACCCCAATGCGGGCTCGGCCCAGAACGCCTGCACGATCATCCCCGACAGGGCAAACACGATGAACGGCACGATCCGCCCCGCCACGTCATCCTGTGCCAGCGGCGGCGTGTCGCCGCGCGCCCGTGGCACCGCCGCATCCTGCAAGGCATAGCGGCTGCGGTTGACCACGATCAGCACCCCCACCGCCAGCCCGGTGAACATGATCCAGCCCGCGAAACTGTGAAACCCGTTGACCGCCAGTTCCGGCGAGACATGCGCGCCAATCAGGATCAGCGCGGTGATCCGCACGGTATTGAACACCCAGCTTGCCAGCAGCGCCAGCGGCCAGATCACCAGCCCGAACCGCCGCAGCCGCAACTCATCGCGAAACAGCACCACGTAAAGCACCAGAAAGGCGCTGATCAGCACCAGCCCCTCGATCCCCGAACAGCTATCGGCCACCTCAACCAGAAACCCGTCCGTGCCGATGATGTAGCGATCCGGATTGACCACGACCGCATCTGAAAACAGCCGCAACATCACGAACACCGCGATGAAGGTCACATCGGTCAGCGCCTGCACCGTCCAGAGTGGCCCGGCCAGCACCACGACCCCGGGAATGGCCGCGGCAAACCCGCAGATCGCACCAATCGACGCGACCCGCCCCCTGAGCCACCCGGCCCAGGCCGCCGGCGGCGCCAGCCAGAACAGACCGCCCGTCGCCGCCATTCCCGCGCCAAGGCAAAGCACCGGAAAGATCAGGTGGAACACCGGATTGATGCCGCTCTCGGGCACCAGCGCGAGCGGCACCAGCGAGAGCGACAGCCCGCCTGCGTGCAGCATCGCCCAGCCCCGCGCCCCCGGCGCGGCGACGCTCATCTGCAGAAACTCCGCCCGCGCCTCGGGCCGCGCCCAGAGATAGACCCCGAGCAACGAGACCGCGCAAACCAGCCAGAGCGCCAGCCAGCGCAACCCGCGACAGGCGGTCTCGATCTCGGTGGCGCGGCATTCGATATCGCTGAACATCTGAAAGGCGGCCACCATCACCGCCATCTCAGCCACGAAGAGTGCCCCCAGCCAGAGCGCGCGATGCGACAAGCCGCTATCTGACGATATCCGATCCATCCCCCGCGCCTAGCCCGCGCGGATGATCGCAATATGGCACATGCGGGGCAATTTGCGGCCCGCCCTCAGAGGCCCAGCTTGTCGCGCATGAACGCCAGCGCCACCGACAGCCCGTCGGGTGCAATGCCATGCGCGGTGCCCTTCATGATATGGGCATAGACGTCTTTCCAGCCCGCCTCCTGCAAGGCCTCCGCCGCCTGCGGCAAGGATTGCACCGGCACCACGTCATCCGCGTCGCCATGCACCAGCAGAACCGGCGGGCGGCTGCGGGTCTCGTCGGCCAGCAGGTCCGGCGACATCAGGCGGCCGGAAAACGCCACGATCCCCGCCACTGCATCCTCGCGGCGCGGGGCCACATGCAGCGCCATCATCGTGCCCTGCGAAAAGCCGAACAGCACCACCTGTTCGGGCAGCAAATCTTCATCCACCATCAGCGCATCGAGAAAGGCATCGAGATCCTGCGCCGCCGCAATCAATCCGCGCTCGGCCTCTTCCTCGCTGGAATTGTCGATCCAGGGGATCGGAAACCATTGCAGCCCCATCGGCATGCCCGGAATGCTCTCCGGCGCGTCGGGCGCGACAAACAGCGTATCGGGCAGATGCTCGCCCAACGGGTCCGCCAACCCCAGCAAATCCGCGCCATTGGCCCCGTAGCCGTGCAGGAACACCACCGCCGAGCGGGTCTCGCCCGACACGGGCTCCCTGCGGCCTGCCGTCAATACCCGTGTCATCTGATCCCTTCCCTGTCCTTGGCCACCCGGTAATAGGCCCAGAGCAGCCGCGCCGCAACCGACCGCCACGGCGACCACGCAAGCGACATCTCGCGAAAGGCGCGGGGCTTGGGCCGCTCCGGCAGATCGTAGAGAATCCGTGCCGCCTCCTGCAGCGCCAGATCGCCCGGCGCGAACACATCCGCCCGCCCAAGGCTGAACATCGCGTAGATCTCCGCCGTCCAGACACCGATGCCGGGCACGTCCGTCAGCGTGGCGATCACCTCGTCGTAAGGGGCATGGCGCAACGCGGCATAGTCGATTTCCGCCTCCGCCAGCGCCCTTGCATAGCGCGCCTTCTGACGGCTCAGGCCGACGGCGCGCAGATCGTCATCGCCGACGCGGCGTATTGTCTCGGCATCGGCAAAGCCCGCCGCCTCGACCCGACCCCAGATCGCATTGGCCGAGGCAACGCTCACCTGCTGGCTGACAATCGCGCTCAACAGCCGGGTAAACCCGTCCTCGCTGCGCCGCAGGGGCAGTGCGCCGGTCTCTTCATAGGCCCGCGCCATGCTTGGGCAGATGCGCACGAGATGCGCCGCACCCTCCGCCACGTCCTGTTCAGTCTGAATGATCCGTCCTACCATGGCGGCGATCATACCCGCTTTGTCGTGAAACCCAAGGGCGCAACCTAATAGGTGCCTGCCACGTATTTCGCAATCGCGCCGCCGCGCGAATTGACGTCGAGTTTCTGGTAGATCGCCTTGAGGTAATATTTCACCGTATTCTCCGACAGCCCCAGCCGCGCTGAGATCTGGAAATTCGTCAGACCATCGACCAGCAGCCCCAGGATCTCATGCTCGCGCCGGGTCAGGCTATCCCCCTGCTCGCCCATCAACCGCTTGAGGATCTCCACCGGCAGCAGGCTGTGCCCCTCCACCAGGTTCCCCAGAATGCGCGGCAGACTGGTCAGCACCTGTCCCATCATGCAGACCGAATGCGCCCCCGCCTTCACCGCCGTGCGGATAAAGGCAAACTCGCTTTCCTCGGCCACCACCACCACCATGACACGCGGATGATCGCGGCGCAGCGTCTCCAGCACCCGGCCCAGATCAGCATCCGCCAGCCGCACGCCCAGCACCACGATGGCAGGACCGTGCCGCGCGCCCAAGGCTTTTCGCAGGCTCGCCAGATCAGTCGCGAATGAGCCTAGCCGCACCTGCGCCATCTGCGCCACCAGCGACCCCAGCCCCTGACAGACGATCAATTGCCGGTCGGCCACGATCACCTCGGGCAGACCCTGTTCCACGTCCTGAGCGGTCGCCTCTGTCATGTCGCGCACGGTCTCCTCCTCCGTAGGCAACAAGTAAGACCAATGAACACCCTGAAATCAAACGATTTTTCAGCATGCAACCGCATGCCGCGAATACCTCCCCGGGTAGGGCACCCCTACCCGCCGGGGCACGACACCCCCCGCATGGCCGCGCATTTCCATGCGCGCGGGCGTTACCGGATGGCCCCGCAGCACCGATAAGGGGGCAACCTGAGAGGAGGACCCCATGAACGGCAACACCCATCTATTCATCCCCGGCCCCACCAATATCCCCGAAGAGGTGCGTCGCGCGATGAACGTGCCGATGGAGGACATGCGCGCGCCGGATTTCGGCGATTTCATCCTGCCGCTGCTCGCCGATCTGAAAAAGGTGTTCCGCACCGAAACCGGCCGCGTCTTCATCTTCCCCGGCTCCGGCACCGGCGCGTGGGAGGCTGCAATCTCCAACACGCTCAACCCCGGCGACCGCGTGCTGATGTCGCGTTTCGGCCAGTTTTCAATGCTTTGGGTGGATATGGCCGAGCGTCTCGGCCTCGAGATCGACGTGATCGACGTCGATTGGGGCAAGGGCGTTCCGGTCGAGGATTACGCCGCCCGCCTCGCCGCCGATACCGGCCACGCGATCAAGGCCGTCTTCGCCACCCATAACGAGACCGCCACCGGCGTCACCTCCAACATCGCCGCCATCCGCGCCGCGCTCGACGCCACCGATCACCCGGCCCTCCTCTTCGTCGACGGCGTCAGCTCCATCGGCTCAATCGAGTTCGAGATGGAGGATTGGGGCGTCGACCTCGCCGTCGCAGGCTCCCAAAAGGGCCTGATGCTGCCCGCCGGTCTCGGCCTGCTCGCGGTCAGCGAAAAGGCCCTCGCCGCCCATGAGCGCGCCAATATGCCGCGCTGCTATTTCAGCTTTGCCGACATGATCCGCCTCAACGACACCGGCTATTTCCCCTACACGCCCCCCACCCAACTGCTGCGCGGCCTGCGCGTCTCGCTCGACATGCTGCTCGATGCGGGCATGGAAAGCGGATGGGACCGGCACCACCGCCTCGCCTCGGGCGTGCGCGCTGCTGTCGCCGAATGGCAGGGCTGCCGCCTCGTGGCCGACGCGCCCGAATGGCACTCCGACACCGTGTCGGCGATCTATGCCCCCGACGGCATCGACGCCCGCACGGTGATCGAGACCGCCTATCACAAGTACCAGACCTCGCTCGGCTCCGGCCTCGCAAAACTCGCCGGTCGCGCCTTCCGCATCGGGCATCTCGGCTCACTCAACCCGGTGATGCTCTGCGGCGCGCTGTCGGCGGCGGAAATGGCGCTCTGCGACGCAGGCGCGGCCATCACCCCCGGTCAGGGTGTCGCCGCGGCGCAAGAGGCGTTTCGCATGACCACCCCCCCGGTGCAGACCCGCACCGCAGCCGCGCGCGCCGCGTGAGAGGACCGACCCCATGAGCTACACCCTGCACCCGCTGAAAAAGCAACGCCTGCAACGCTCCGAACTCGCTGTGCCCGGCTCCAACCCCGCGATGATAGAAAAGGCTGCCGAGTCGGACGTCGATGTCATCTTCTTCGATCTCGAAGATGCCGTGGCCCCGCCCGACAAGGTTCAGGCCCGAGCCAATATCATTCAGGCGCTCAATGACATCGACTGGAAGGCCAAGGGCAAGACCACCTCGATCCGCATCAACGGGCTCGATACCCATTACATGTATCGCGACGTGGTCGAGATCGTGGAACAGGCAGGCCAGCATCTCGACACCATCCTCGTGCCCAAGGTGGGCGTCCCCGCCGATCTCTATACCGTGGAAACCATGGTCAGCCAGATCGAAGAGGCCATGGGCTTCACCCACCAGATCGGCCTTGAGGCACTGATCGAGACCGCTCTCGGCATGGCCAATGTCGAAGCGATCGCCGCCGCCCCCGGTCGCCTTGAGGCATTGCATTTCGGCGTCGCCGACTATGCCGCCTCGAACCGCGCCCGCACCGTGGTGATCGGGGGCCTCAACCCCGATTACCCCGGCGACCAATGGCACTTCGCCCTCAGCCGCATGACCGTCGCCTGCCGCGCCTACGGCCTGCGCGCCATCGACGGGCCGTTCGGCGACTTCTCTGATCCCGACGGCTACACGCTCAGCGCCAAACGCGCTGCCGCCTTGGGCATCGAGGGGAAATGGGCCATCCACCCCAGCCAGATCGCACTGGCGAACGAGGTTTTCTCGCCGCCCGAGGCCGAGGTGACCCGCGCCCGCCGCATCATCGAGGAACTCAAGACCGCCGCAGCCCAGGGCAAGGGCGCCGCCAGCCTCGACGGCAAGATGATCGATGCGGCGTCAGAGCGGATGGCCAACAACGTGCTCAGCGTCGCCGACGCCATAGCCGCCAAGGGATAAAGGGAGGGAAATCAAATGGATATCCACGAGTTTCAGGCCAAGGACCTGCTCAAGCGCTTCGGCGTGCAGGTGCCGCGCGGCGGCATCGCCTACAGCCCCGAACAGGCGGTCTATCGCGCCTCGGAACTGTCGGGCGACAAATGGGTGGTCAAGGCCCAGATCCATTCCGGCGCACGCGGCAAGGCGGGCGGCGTCAAGATCTGCAAATCCGAAAAGGAAATCAGCGAGGCAGCAGGCTGGATGCTCGGCCGCACGCTGGTCACCCACCAGACCGGCCCGCAAGGCAAGATGGTCAGCCGTCTCTATATCGAAGAGGCCACCGACATCGCGCAGGAGATCTATCTGGGCTTCGTGATGGACCGCAAGGAAGAGCGCGTCGTCGTCGTGGCCTCCGGTCAGGGCGGCATGGAAATCGAGGAAATCTCCTCGCAGGAACCCGATTCGATCATCCGCTCGGTGGTCGATCCGGCGGTTGGCATGCAAAGCTTTCAGGCCCGCGAGATCGCCTTTTCGCTGGGGCTCGACGCCGCCCTCATTCCGCAGGCGGTCAAGACCATCATCGGCTGTTACAAGATGATGGAGGAGACCGACGCCAACATGGTCGAGATCAACCCCCTCGTCGTCACCGGCGCGGGCGAGATCATGGCGCTCGACGCCAAGGTCAGCTTTGACGACAACGCGCTCTTTCGCCGCCCCGAGCTGTCGGAACTGCGCGACAAGAGCCAGGAAGACCCGCGCGAGACCTTCGCCTCTGATCGCGGCCTCAACTATATCGGGCTCGAGGGCGAGATCGGCTGCATCGTCAACGGCGCGGGCCTCGCCATGGCCACGCTCGACATGATCAAGATGGCGGGCGGCGAGCCTGCGAACTTTCTCGACGTGGGCGGCGGCGCCAGCCCCGAGCGCGTGCTGATGTCGTTTCAGGCGGTGCTGAACGACCCGAATGTCGAGGCGATCCTGGTCAATATCTTTGCGGGCATCAACCGCTGCGACTGGATCGCCGAGGGCGTGATCCGCGCCGTCCGCGAACTGGAACTCACCATGCCTCTCGTGGTGCGCCTCTCGGGCACCAATGTCGAAGAGGGCAAGCGCCTGATCGCCGAAAGCGGTCTGCCGATCCTGACCGCCGAAACCCTGGCCGATGCCGCCGACCTCGTGGTCCGCGCCTGGTCCGAGACCAACACAACCTCCGCCAAGGGAGCCGCATGATGGCCATTCTCATAGATCAGAATACCCGCGTTCTCGTGACCGGCCTCACCGGCCGCATCGGCAGCTTTCATACGCAGGACATGATCAACCACGGCACCTACGTGGTGGGCGGCGTGACCCCCGGCAAGGGCGGCACCACGCATAACGGCCTGCCCGTCTTCAACACCGTCAAAGGGGCCGTCGCCGAAACCGGCGCCGATCTCGTGATCTGCTTCGTGCCGCCCCCCTTCGCCGCCGACAGCATCATGGAGGCCGCAGATGCCGGCATCAGCACCTGCGTCTGCATCGCCGACGGCATCCCCGCCAGCGACATGATCAAGGTCAAACGCTACATGCGCCGCTACAAGGCCGAGCGCCGCATGCGCCTCATCGGCCCCAACTGCGCGGGCATCATCACCCCCGGTCAGGCCTTCGCCGGTCTCATGCCGCCGCATATCTACAAACCGGGGCGCGTGGGCATCATCGGGCGGTCGGGCACGCTTGGCTACGAGGCCGCCAGCCAGATGAAAGAGCGCGGCATCGGTGTGTCCACCTCCGTGGGCATCGGCGGCGATCCGATCAACGGCTCTTCCTTCCGCGACATTCTCGAACTCTTCGAGAATGACCCCGAGACCGACGCCGTGGTCATGGTCGGTGAAATCGGCGGCCCGCAAGAGGCCGAAGCCGCCGCCTATATCCGCGACCAGATGACCAAACCGGTGGCGGCCTATATCGCCGGTCTCTCCGCCCCCAAAGGTCGGCGTATGGGCCATGCCGGGGCCATCGTCTCGGCTTTCGGCGAATCGGCGCAGGAAAAGGTCGAGATCCTCTCCGAGGCCGGCGTCACCATCGTCCCGACGCCGTCGTCCTTTGGCGAGGTGGTCGAGCGCATGGTCGCCTGATCCCTCGAAGGCCACCGGGGCTGTCCGCATCTCACGGCAGCCCCGCATCAAGCCTTGCCGCCACGCGCACCCCATCCTAGGCTCCGCCAAACTCCAGCCAAAGGTGCCCGATGCGCGCAGCCCTCCTCTCCCGCTACAACACCCCCACCGCCATCACCGACGTCCCCGATCCCGCCTGCCCCAGCGACGGCGCGATCATCGCCGTGCGCGCCTGCGGCGTCTGCCGCTCGGATCACCACGCATGGAAAGGCGCCGATCCGGACGTGGTACTGCCGCATGTCATGGGCCATGAGTTCGCGGGCGATGTCCTTGAAACCGGACCCGAATGTCACGCCTTCGCCGTGGGCGACCGGGTCACCGCCCCGTTCATCCTCGGCTGCGGCACCTGCCCCGATTGCCGGGGCGGAGAGCCGACGATCTGCAACCACCAACAGGTGATCGGCTTCAGCCAATGGGGGGCCTTCGCCGAACGCGTCGCCATCCCGCGCGCCGATTTCAACCTCGTCCGCCTGCCCGAGGCGATGGACTACGCCGCCGCCGCCGGCATGGGTTGCCGCGTCACCACCTCGTTCCGCGCCGTGGTGGACCGGGCACAAACCCAACCGGGTGAATGGCTTGTCGTCCATGGCTGCGGCGGCGTCGGCCTCTCGGCGATCATGATCGGGGCCGCCATCGGCGCCCAGGTTCTGGCCGTCGACGTCAACCCCGAGGCGCTGAGCCTCGCCCGCAGCCTCGGCGCCAACGCCACCCTGAACGCGAGCGACGTGCCGGATGTGGGGGCCGCCGTGCGCGACATGACACAGGGCGGCGCGCATGTCTCGCTCGACGCGCTCGGGATCACGACGACCTTCCACAACTCCCTGAAAAGCCTGCGAAAGATGGGGCGTCACGTGCAGATCGGCATGCCGCTCGGCCCCCATGCGACGCCCGATCTGCCGCTGCTCGATCTGGTCTATGCCCGGCAGATCACCCTGCACGGCACACGCGGCATCGGCGCGGACCGCTTCGCCGCGCTCTTCGACATGATCGCCGCCGGCAGGCTCGATCCCGCGCAGCTTGTCACCCACCGCATCGGGCTCTCGGGTCTCAACAGGGCGCTTGCGGCAATGGACGGCTATAGCGGTGCGGGCGTCACGGTGGTGGACGACATGACCGGCTAAGGTGCCGCGATACCGTCATGTTTTCGTCATGCCCGCGACCCGGTGCGCCGGTAGTATGAACAAATTAACCAAGGCAGGGGCCGGTCCCGCCGGTGGCCCTGTCCCATAAAGGAGCAGGCAAATGCCACAGGCAACACCCCCGAGAGGCGCGGCAAAAGACGCGCCCGCACGGCCCCGACCCGCACGCAACGTCAGCAAGCAGATCTTTTATGACTTTGCCAGCATCTAGATAAGGAAAAGGCCGCAAAACCAAAAGTTTGCGGCCTTTTCTTCATGTCCGTCTCAAGGCTCAGCCGACCAGTTCGAGCCCCGAGAAGAAATACGCGATCTCGGCGGCCGCCGTCTCCGGCGCGTCCGAGCCGTGGACCGAGTTTTCGCCGACCGATTCCGCAAATTCCGCGCGGATCGTGCCCGGTGCGGCATCGGCGGGGTTGGTCGCGCCCATCACGTCCCGGTTCTTGGCAATCGCGCCGTCGCCCTCGAGCACCTGCACCACGACCGGCCCGGACGCCATGAACTCGCACAGCTCGCCATAGAACGGCCGTTCCTTGTGCACCTCGTAGAAAACCCCCGCCTGCGCCGGGGTCAGCTGGATGCGCTTTTGCGCGATGATGCGCAGCCCGGCCTCCTCGAACTTGGCATTGATCTTGCCGGTCAGGTTGCGCTTGGTCGCGTCGGGTTTGATGATGCTCAGCGTGCGTTCAACAGCCATTTCAGCCTCTTTTCAGTTAAAATCACCGGCCCGGCCCTGTGCCTGACCCTGTTTGATCGCGGCTCCGATAGCATGGGGGGCGCACCTTGAAAAGCCGCGATTGACGGCGGCGCGCGGTTGCGGCATGCGGGGGGTCATGTTGCGCATTGATGATATCACCTACGCGGTCGCGGGCCGCACCCTGATCGAGCATGCCTCGGCCAGCATCCCCGAAGGTCACAAGGTGGGCATCGTCGGGCGCAATGGCACCGGCAAGACCACCCTCTTTCGCCTGATCCGGGGCGAATTGGCGCTCGAAGGCGGGAGCATCAGCCTGCCGTCCCGCGCCCGCATCGGCGGCGTCGCCCAAGAGGTGCCGGGCAATGAGGTGTCGCTGCTGCAAACCGTGTTGAGCTATGACACGGAACGTACTGAACTCATGGCTGAATCCGAGCACTCAAGTGACGGCACGCGGATCGCCGAAATCCAGACCCGACTGGCTGATATCGACGCGTGGAGTGCCGAGGCGCGCGCCGCGAGCATCCTCAAGGGGCTGGGCTTTGACGACGCCGAACAACTACAGCCCTGCTCCGCCTTCTCGGGCGGCTGGCGGATGCGCGTAGCCCTCGCCGGCGTGCTCTTTTCACAGCCCGATCTCCTGCTGCTCGACGAGCCGACCAACTATCTCGACCTCGAAGGCGCGCTCTGGTTGGAGACCTACCTCGCGCGCTATCCCCATACCGTGCTGATCATCAGCCATGATCGCGGGCTGCTCAACCGTGCCGTGGGCTCGATCCTGCATCTCGAGGACAAGAAACTCACGTTATATCAAGGCCCTTACGACCGATTCGCCGAAACCCGCGCGGCCCGTCTTGCCGTCGCCGCCTCCGAGGCCAAGAAGCAGGACGCGCGGCGCGCGCATCTGCAGAGCTTTGTCGACCGCTTCCGCGCCAAGGCGAGCAAGGCCGTGCAGGCGCAATCGCGCCTCAAGATGATTGCCCGGCTCAAGCCGATCACGACCCCGCAAGAGGCCGCACTCAAACGCTTTACCTTTCCCACCCCCGAGGAGCTGTCGCCGCCCATCCTGCGGGTCGAGAGCGGCTCGGTCGGCTATGATGGCGTGCCGGTCCTGCGTCGCCTCAACCTGCGGATAGACCAGGACGACCGGATCGCGCTACTGGGGCGCAATGGCGAGGGTAAGTCCACACTTTCCAAGCTCTTGTCGGGCAAACTTCACCTCATTGAGGGGCAGGTGCACAAGGCATCGAAACTGCGCGTCGGCTATTTCGCGCAGCATCAGGTCGACGAGTTGCACATCGACGAGACCCCCATCGAGCATATCCGCCGCCTGCGCCCGACGGAGCCCCCGGCACGGCTGCGCGCGCGGCTCGGCGGCTTCGGCATCGGCGCCGAGCAGGCCGAGACGCTGGTGGGTCAGTTGTCGGGCGGACAAAAGGCCCGGCTCAGCCTGATGCTCGCCACCCTCGACGCTCCGCACATGCTGATCCTCGACGAACCCACCAACCACCTCGACATCGAGAGCCGCGAGGCGCTGGTCGAAGCGCTCACCGCCTATTCCGGCGCGATCATCCTGGTCAGCCACGACATGCATCTGCTCGGCCTCGTGGCGGATCGGCTGTGGCTGGTGAACAAGGGCGAGGTGCACCCCTATGAGGGCGATCTGGAAAGCTACCGCGCCATGCTGCTCTCGGGCACCGACACCGACAAGACCGGCAAGCCCGCGCCCAAGCCCAAGCCCGAGACCCCCAAACGCCCCTCGCGCGACGCCATCCTCAGGCTCAGGCAAGAGGTGAAGAAATGCGAGCAGCGCGTTGAAAAACTTACGGAAATGGAGGGCAAGGTCGCCAAGAAACTGGCCGATCCAACGATCTATGACGACGTGCACGGCGTGACCGAATGGCAAAAGAAATATGCCGAGATCGAGGATGGTCTGGCCCTCGCCGAACGCCTCTGGCTGGAAGCGCTGGAGCGGCTCGAGGCGGCGGAACGCTAGGCTCAGCCCGGTCTCAGGCACGGGGTCAATGTCAAACGCAGACCGCGGGAGTCGGAGCTTTCTCTAGGTCCGGACTCAATCCTCCTTGGGCGGCTTCTGGACCCTGTAGATCACCCAGAAGAACACACCGGCAAACAGGCCCAGAACGCCCCAGGTGGCGCCATTGGCAAGGGCAAAGCGAGCGGTTTCGCCGAATGTCACGCCATCCGCGAACAGATTGACCAGGATGTAGATCAACGGAACGGCAAAGAGGCCAAAACCCGCGCCAGCGGCCGCCCCGAGGAGGGCCCAGGTCATATAGGAATTCGTGGTCATGATCGGTTCCTGCATGTGAATTTCAATGTGCACGTAAAGCGGCTCTTCTCACGATAATCAACGCCCGACCGCCGCTCCTGTCATCGCAAGACAGCCGAGACCGGCCGCGTGCGTCAGGATGCTCGACCCGCCACGCAGGATCACATAGCGACCATCGAACGGAAGTCACCAGATTGCGGAAAGTTTTTCTGTCGCCTGTCTGACCACATCGCGCGCCATGGCGCGCCGCGCGAAACCGCGATAGGCTGCCCCACATGGACACCGCATTCCTCATCACCGCCTTCGTCACGCTCTTCGTGATCATCGACCCGATCGGCATGACACCGCTTTTCGTGGCGCTGACGCAGGGCATGAGCACGGCGCGCCGCCGCGCCATCGGCATCCGCGCCTGCGTGACCTCGGCGCTCTTGCTGATCGTCTTTGCGGCCTTCGGCGAGGCGGTGCTGGGCTTCATCGGCATTTCCATGCCCGCCTTTCGCATCGCCGGGGGGCTGCTGCTGTTCCTGACCGCACTCGACATGCTGTTCGAGCGGCGCGGGCAGCGGCGCAAGGGGCAGGCGGATGCCGCCGAAGAGGACGAGGGCGACGACCCGTCGATCTTTCCGCTGGCCATCCCGCTGATTGCCGGGCCCGGCTCCATCGCCTCGGTGATCCTTCTGGCCGGGCAGAAACCCGGGGTCGAGGGGCTGGCGCTGGTGATCGGCGTGATGCTGTCGGTCATCGCGCTGGTCTTCGTGATGTTCCTGATGGGCAGCCTGCTGGAACGCGCGCTCGGCAAGGTCGGGATCAACGTGGTCACACGCCTGCTGGGCATGCTTCTGGCGGCGCTTGCGGTGCAATTCGTGCTCGACGGGTTGCGCGGCTTTGGTCTGGCGGGCTGAGCGCCTATATCGGACCCATGGAAAACTTCGATCTTCTCAATCTCACCTATCTGGTCATCCTCGGCTCGGTCATCCTGCTCTGGTTCGTGGTGCAGAACCGCGAGTCGCTGGGCAAGCTGATGCAACAGGCGCTGATCTGGGGGCTGATCTTCGTCGGGGCCGTCGCGGTGGTGGGCCTCTGGAACGATATCCGCCAGACCGTGCGCCCGATGCAGAGCGTGGTCTCCGAAGACCGCATCGAACTGCCGCGCGCGCCGGACGGGCATTACTACCTGACCGCAGAGGTGAACGGCGAACCGGTCCGCTTTGTCGTCGATACCGGGGCAAGCCAAGTGGTGCTGGGCCAGGCGGACGCGGCGCGCATCGGCATCGACACCGGGGCCCTCGCCTATCTGGGACGCGCCTACACCGCCAATGGCGAGGTGCGCACCGCCGCCGTCACGCTGGACAGCGTCGCGGTCGGTCCGGTGCGGCACGAGGATGTGCGCGCCGTGGTGAACCAGGGCGAGATGAACGGCTCGCTTCTGGGGATGAGCTATCTGCAACGGTTTTCCAGCATCGAGATTACCGGCGGCACGCTGGTGCTGACGCGGTAAGGCTCAGGACGGAAAAAGCCCGACAAGCGCACGTTTGACCAGTCCCGAGACGGACGGGCGGCGCACTCGCAGGAAGGGCAGCGGGCGACAGACCTCCATCGTCGCGACCCCCACACGCGCGGTCAGCGCGCCATTGACCACCCCCTCGCCAAAGCGGCGCGACAGTTTCGAGAGCATGCTGCCGCCCGCGACGCTGCTGATCATGTCGTCACCCACGGCCACCGCGCCCGTGGCCACCAGATGCGCCATCACCGCGCGGGTCAGCCGCCAGCTGCCCAGCACACCGGCGCGCCCGCCATAGATCTCGGCGATGCGCCGGATCATCCGCAAATTGGCAATCAGCGCCCCCGCCACATCCGCAAGCGCCAGCGGCACCAGCGCGGTGACCGTCGCCACCTGCCGTGCCGCCAGTGCGATCTCCTGCAGGGCCTGCGCATCGAGCGGGGCCAGCAACTCGGCCTCCGCCAGACCCAAAAGCGCCTCGGCGTCGAACTGATCCCCCTCGCGCTCTTTCAGCCGCGCCTGCCCCCATTGCAGCGCATCACGCCCGGCATAAAGCGCCGAGAGCCGCGTCACCGTGGCGCGCGCGCCGCTCAGATCTTCTTCCGTCAGCGCTGCGTTTGCAGAATGCCGGAGACTGTCGAGCCGCCCCAGCCGCGCAAAGGCCGCAACCTCGCGCAGGGCGATAAGCACCACCACGAAGAGCAGCGCCACGCCCATCCCCGCCACCGCATAGCCCAGAAGCGGCACCCGCTCGATCAACCCGGTCGCGAAATCCCAGGCCGCGACCGAGACCGCGGCGCCGATAAGACCAAGCGCCAATGCCCAGAACGCCCGCGCCAAGCGCGACGGCCGCCGCGCCGCACGCGCCATCGCCGCCTGCATCGCACGGCCCTCGGGGCGGGGCTGGTCGTCGGGCACGGGTGGCGCGCGATCAGGCTCCGCCGCCCTGTCCTCGTCAAGATCGATCAGAACCGGGCCGTTGGTCATGCCAGCTCTTCCCCCTCACTCCAGATCATCAGGATATCGGGCAGGCCCTCGTCATTGCCCGCCCCCTGCCCGCGTACGGCCTCGCGAAAGCCCTGCGCCGCATAGAACGCGCGCGCGGGTCGGTTGCGCTCCAGCACCCACAGGTCGAGCACGCTCGCAGCGCCCTTGGCCTCGGCCAGCAGCGCGCCGCCATGGCCCTGCCCGCGCCGCGCAGGCGCGACGTAAAGCGCATGTACCCGCGAGCCGTCGCGCACGATGAAACCGGCGATGCCCGACCCGTCGCGCAAAACGCGGACCCAGCCCCGCCGCGTCACCCACAGGAGCGCGCGCAGGTCGTCAAGCGGTCCGCGCACCTGCGGCAGCCACGGCGTTGCCCGGGTAAACGCCCACAGGATGCGCGCGAGATGCGGCAGATGCCAGAGCCGGGCGCGCGCGATTCTCATAGCCGGTCGCCGATCAGGAACTGCGCGGCGCGATCCAGCCGGATATGCGGCGGCCCCTCGCCGGGGCGCAGGCTGAGGGCTGCGGGCGCAAAGCGCATCGCCCGATAATCGCCATCGGGCCATGCCTCCGCCCCGCCCCGCGCCGCCGCCAATAGCCGCGCGGGATCCTCGGGCAATTCGCCCGGATGAAACGCCGCCTGCCGTCCGGTCTCCAAGAGCCGCCCGCGCACGCAATCGAGATCGCGGCCCTGATGGCTCATCCGCTCCTCGACCGTGGCACGCAGCGCGGCGATGGCCATGGCGCGGGTCTCGGCCCCGGCGAAATCGGCCCGGTCCCGTGCTGCGCGCAACAGCGCCTCCATGATCGCGGTCAGGCGCCCGTGCTGCGTGTGATGCAGGTGATCGGCCTTGGTCGCGGCAAAGAGGATCTTTTCCACCCGCCGCCCCATCAAAAGCTGCGTGAGAAACGCATTCCTACCGGGGCGAAAGGCCCCGAGGATATCGGCCATGGCGCCGCGCATGTCCTCGACCGCGCGCGGCCCCTTGTGGATCGCATCGAGCGCATCCACCAGCACCACCTGCCGGTCGATCCGCGCGAAATGATCGCGGAAGAAGGGCCGCACCACCTCGCGCTTGTAAGCCTCATAGCGCCGCGCCATCTCGGCGCGCAGGCTTTTGCGCGGCGGTGCGCCTTCACCCGGCAACGGCGCGAAGGTCACCACCGGCGAGCCTGCCAGATCGCCGGGCAAGAGAAACCGCCCCGGCGTGCAGTCATAAAAGCCCGCGTCGCGCGCGGCATGAAGATAGGCGGTAAAGCCCTGCGCCAGACGCTGCGCTGTCGCCTCCTCCAGCGGGGCCGCGCCATCCGTCGCGCGCGCAGCCTCCAGATAGGCGGCGGCCTGCGGGCGTGGCTGGATGCGGTCCAGCACCTCGTCGCACCACTGATCATAGCTCTTCTCCAGGAGCGCCAGATCGAGCAGCCATTCGCCGGGATAATCCACGATATCGAGATGCACCACACGCGGGCCGGTCATGCCGGACAGAAATCCGCCCGGCCGCACCCGCAGCGACAGGCGCAGTTCCGACACGGCGCGGGTGCTCTCGGGCCAATGCGGGTCGGGCCCGGTGAGGGCCGCCAGATGCGTCTCATAATCGAAACGCGGCAGGGTCACGTCGGGCTGCGGTTGCAGATAGGCCGCAAGAATGCGCCCCTCGGCCTCGGCCAGAAGGCCCGGCATGCGCGCGCGGTCCAGAAGATTGGCAATTAGCGAGGTGATGAACACGGTCTTGCCCGCGCGGGCAAGGCCCGTGACCCCCAACCGTACCACCGGCTCGAAAAACGCGCCCGAAACGCGATCCCCGAACTCCTCGAACCCGCGTGTCAGCCCATCGGCCAGCCCTGCAATCGCCAAACCTGCTCCTTTTCTCATTGCCCCCAAGATAGAGGCCCGGCCGGGGGCTTGCTAGGGGCCATTTGCACCGGCGCGTCCCCGCCGCGATGATGCGCGCGCCGCATCGGGGGATATGAGTATTTTCACCATAAAGAAGCCGCACGCCAGCAATGGTCAAAGCCGTGTTTCTTGGCTAAGAGGGGCGAAAATGCCAAGGAGCGCCCAGATGGACGAGATCGAGCAGCCGCAAATCTATCTCATCACCCCGCCCGAGTTCGAGCTCGACACATTTCCCGAACGTCTGATGCAGGTGCTCGACACGCATCAGGTGGCCTGCGTGCGGCTGAGCCTTGCCACCCGCGACGAGGACCGCATCGCGCGCGCCGCCGATGCCTGCCGCGAAGTGACCCATGCCCGCGACATCGCCCTGGTGATCGACAGCCATATCCTGATGGTCGAGCGGCTGGGGCTCGACGGGGTGCATCTGCTGGACGGGCCGCGCTCGGTGCGCGCCGCGCGCAAGGAACTGGGTGAGGACGCCATCGTCGGCGCGTTCTGCGGCACCTCGCGCCATGACGGGATGAGCGCGGGCGAGGCGGGCGCCGATTACGTGAGCCTCGGCCCGGTCGGGCCCACCGCGCTCGGCGATGGCCGCCGCGCGGAGCGCGAGATTTTCGAATGGTGGTCCGAGGTGATCGAAGTGCCCATCGTCGCCGAGGGCGGGCTTGACGCCGAACATGTGGCCGCTTTCGCCCCGGTCACCGATTTCCTCGCGTTCGGTGAGGAAATCTGGCGCGAGGACGATGCCGCCGCAGCCCTCGGGCGGCTCATTTCCGCAATTGGCTAAGTGCAGCTAGCGATTTTGCGCAATTTCGAACCGAAAAAGTCTATCAACTTTTTCTGAAATTGCTTCAGCCCTTGCGCTGCGGGTCTTTCGCGCCGCGCCGCCCCTTGCCCATGCGTTTGCCCATGGCGTCCATCCCCGCATTCATGCCCCGGCTCAGAAACCGGCGCATGACCATGCGGATCACCATGTTGATCATCTGATTGGCGTTCATTGCGCCTCTCCTCTCGCTGCCTCTGGCGATACATAACACGTAAACGTGCAGATTTCAGGGCATCGCGGGGAAAAGTTTACGCGACGGGGTTGAGGTCGCCCGCCTCAATCCTCGAAGAGTTCGTGCTGCCCCGGCGCCGTCTCGCTCTCGTCGGTCTCCTCGCCCTCGCGCGGCTGCGGCATGGTGCCGGGCGGCGGGCGGTTCTCCAGCAGCCCCGCCGCGCGCAATTCCTTGAGCCCCGGCAGATCGCGCGCGCTTTCCAGCCCGAAATGATCAAGAAACTCCTGCGTCACCACGAAAGTCACCGGGCGCCCCGGCGTCATCTTGCGTCGGCCAAAGCGAATCCATTCCATTTCAAGCAGTTGATCGACCGTGCCCCGGCTGACCGACACGCCGCGGATCTCCTCGATCTCGGCCCGCGTGACCGGCTGATGATAGGCGATGATCGCCAATGTCTCGATCGCCGCCCGGCTCAGCTTGCGGGTCTCGACGGTCTCGCGGCTCATCAGATAGCCCAGATCGGGGGCGGTGCGCATGGCCCAGGCATCGCCGACCTTGACGACCCGGACACCGCGCCCGTCGTAACGCTTGCGCAGATGCACCAGCGCCTCCGCCGGGTCGCTGCCATGCGGCATGCGCTCGGCCATGTCGCGGGTGCTGAGCGGCGTGGCACTGGCAAAGAGCATCGCCTCGATCATCCGCTCCTGCTCGGCTATGGGTGGGGCGTCAAAGAGACTTTCTTCTGTATGTTCAATATCTTCCGACACTTTAGTCATCCTTGCGCCGCAGCTCTATCGGGGCAAATATATCAGCCTGCCGAAGCTCCACCCGGCCTTCCTTGACCAGTTCCAGAGAGGCGGCGAAGGTGGAGGCAGTGGCCGAGCGCCGCCGCGCGGGATCGGTGGTGAATCCGTCCGGCAGGTAGCTGGAAATATCCGTCCATGTCCCGGCGAAACCGATGAGCCCGCGCAGCCGCTCGAGCGCCTGTTCCATGGTAAAGATCGCATCGCGGTCCATGACATAGGGGCGAAATTCGTCGCGCGTCCGGATCCGGGCATAGCCCTGCATCAGGTCGAGCAGCGTGGCGCTGTAATGCACCTTGCGCCGCCGCATCACATCCTCGGGTAGGCCGCGCGCGAAGAAATCCCGCCTCAGCCGGTCGCGCCCCATGAGCCGCGCCGCGCAATCGCGCATCGCCTGCAAGCGCTCCAGCTGAAACGCCAGATGCGCCGCCATCTCCTCGCCCGACGGCCCGTCTTCCGCCGGATCGGGCGGCAACAGCAGCCGTGATTTCAAGAACGCCAGCCAGGCCGCCATCACCAGGTAATCTGCGGCCAGTTCCAGGCGCAGCGCCTTGGCGCGCTCCACAAAGGCCAGGTATTGCTGCGCCAGTTGCAGTACGGATATCTTGCGCAAATCCACTTTCTGCGTCCGGCTCAGCGTCAAGAGAAGATCAAGCGGCCCCTCGAACCCGTCGACATCGACGATCAGCGCCTCGGCGGCCATCCGGTCGGCCACATTCACCACTGCCTCACCCTGATCGAAGTCGTCCTCAGCCATGCCCACGCCCACTCATCAGCGCGTCAAGCTGCGCCGAGAGGGCCGAAATGTCAACCGGACGGGGTGTCTTGCGCCATGTCAGCGCCCGCACCGCGCGGCGCTGCGCGGCCTCCGACATCTCGCCCGCCGCCTCCGCCACCGCCTGCCGCTCGGCCAGTGTGCCGTTGCAATGCAGGATCACGTCGCAGCCTGCGGCGAGCGCCTTGCGGCTAAGATCGGCCAGCGTGCCGTGCAGCGCCTTCATCGAGATATCGTCCGTCATGATCAGCCCGTCAAAGCCGATTTCCTCGCGGATCACCCGCATCATCGGTGAGGACAGCGTGGCAGGTGCGCTGTCGATGGCCGAATAGACGAGATGCGCGGTCATCCCGAGCGGCAGATCGTTGAGAGCCTGAAACGGTGCAAAATCCGTCGCCTGAAGACGCCCCGGAGCGGTATCGACCACCGGCAGATCATGATGGCTGTCGGCCTCGGCGCGGCCATGACCGGGAATGTGCTTGACCACCGGCAAGACGCCCCCCTCCAGCAGCCCATCCGCCACCGCACGGCCAAGCGTCGCCACCGTATGGACATCCTCGCCGTAACAGCGATTGCGCAGGAACGGATGCGTGCGCGGCCCGGCCACATCGACCAGCGGCGCGCAATTGCTGTCGATTCCGAGCGCATGCAGTTCCGCCGCGATGATCCGGTAGCGCAGATACATCGCCTCTGCCGCCCGCGCGCCCGCCGCCTCGGCCTGATCCAATGGCGCGGGCCAGTCGCGCCACTGCGGCGCGCGCAGGCGCTGCACGCGCCCGCCCTCCTGATCTATGGTGATGACCGCATCATGCCCTGCCGCCTCGCGCATCTCCGCGCAAAGCGCGCGCACCTGCGCGGGGGTGTCGATATTGCGCGCGAACAGGATGAACCCGAACGGGCGCATATCGCGAAAAAACGCCTTTTCCTCGACACTCAGCCGCAGCCCTTCGGCATCGAGGATCGTCGCGCCATAGCGTGTCACCGGGTGACCACCGGGATGCAATCGGCGCGTTCCGCCACCAGTGCCGAGCAGAACCGCCGCGCCTCGCCCAGATCGGCAAAGCCCATGGCGCGCAGCCGGTAAAAGGTGCGCCCGCCGCTCTCGGCCTTCTGGATCACGCGCCGCTTGCCGTCCAGAAAATCCTCGAACCGGGTCTCGAGCCGCCCCCATTCCTCGCGCGCGATCTCGGCGGATTCATACGCGCCCAGCTGCGCCAGCCGCGTGCCGTCGGGGATCGCCGCAGGATCGACCTCCGCCGCCTCGGAGGCCGTGTCGCGGGCCGTGGCAACCGCAACCGCCACCGCCTGCGAGACATCGGGCCGAAGCCGCGGCCGCAGCGAGCGGCTTATGGCACCCTCGACGCGGGTCTGTTCCGGCTCTTGCGTCACGTCTTCGTCGGTCGCGGTTTCGCCCTCAAGCGGGCTCAGCGGCGCGGCATCCGCCGACACCAGATCTGCAAGCGCCTGCACCGACGCCTGTTGCAACGCCTCGGGCGCGTCATCCGGTGTGGCCTCCCCGGCCTCGGCCGCCGGGCTCACCTCGGCCATCTTCTTGACTGCGGCCTTGGCACGCGGCACATCCTCGAGCGTCAGATCAAGCGGCGGCGGCGCCAGGATCAGCCGATCTGCGGGCGCGGCAGCCACGCCTTCGGCCGCCACCGCGTTGACCGACAACCCCTGATGATCGGCGGCCTGTCCGCCCGGGTCCTCGGGGGCGACACGCATCGGCCCCTCGACCGCGCGCACCACCGGCACGCCGGACACGTCGCGCATGATGAGTTTGTAGCCCCACACACCCACGCCCGCCACAAGGGCCAGCGACAGCACCGCGCCGGTGATATTGGTAAGTGTTCCAAGGGTCGCCGCGCGGGTCTGCGCGGGATCGCTCCCTGCATCGTGCCATTCAGCCATGCTCTGCCTCTTGCCTCACCGGCGATACATGGCCGCCGGGGATTGATGTCACTGCCACATCCCCGGCCATTTTCGGATGGCTCAGCGCATCTCTTCCGCCGGAGTTACCCCCAGGATACCAAGACCTGCGCAAATAACAACGGCTACGGCGCGCACAAGGGCGATTTTCGCGCGGCTTGTGGCCGGATCGCCCTCTTGCAGAAAGCGCAGCGCCGGCTCGTCATGGCCGCGATTCCACAACCCGTGCAGATCCGAGGCCAGATCGTAGAGGTAGAACGCCACCCGATGCGGCTCGTTCGAGCGGCCCGCGATCTCGACAAGGCGCGGCCATTCGGCGACCTTCTTGGCGACCGCGATCTCGGCCTCATGGGTCAGCCCCGACAGATCCGCCGCCGCCAGCGTGGCATCGTCCACCGCGATCCCCGCGTGCTGCGCCTTGCGCAGCACCGAGTTCACCCGCGCATTGGCATATTGGACGTAGAACACCGGGTTGTCCTTCGATTGCTCCATCACCCGCGCGAAATCGAAATCGAGCGGCGCATCGTTCTTGCGCGTCAGCATGACAAAGCGGGTCACATCCGCGCCCACCTGATCGACCACGTCGCGCAGCGTCACGAAGGTGCCCGCGCGCTTCGACATCTTGAACGGCTCGCCGTTCTTGTAGAGCTTGACCAGTTGACACAGCTTGATATCGACCGGCACCCGGCCATTCGACAGCGCGGATACGGCCGCCTTCATCCGCTTGACGTAGCCACCGTGATCCGCGCCAAAGACGTCGATCAAGAGGTCAAAACCCCGGCTGATCTTGTCGTAATGATAGGCAATATCCGGCGCGAAATAGGTCCAGCCGCCATCGGATTTCATGATCGGGCGATCCACATCGTCGCCATGTTCGGTGGATTTGAACAGCGTCTGCTCGCGCGGCTCCCAATCCTCGGGCATCTTGCCCTTGGGCGGCTCCAGCACCCCGCGATAGATCAAGCCCTTGCCGCGCAGATCCTCGATTGCGGCCTCGATCAACCCCGTCCCATAGAGGGATTTTTCCGAATAGAACACGTCCATCTCGACGCCAAGCGCCTTGAGATCGGCGCGGATGAGGTCCATCATCGCCTCGGTCGCGTAAACGCGGATCGGCTCCAGCCAGACCTCTTCCGGCTGACCGACATAGGCATCATTCACCTTGTCCTTGAGGGCGCGGCCGACCTCGATCAGGTAATCGCCCGGATAGGTGCCGTCGGCAAAGGCCACCTCCTGCCCATGCGCCTCGAGATACCGCAGGTAGACCGACCGTGCCAGCACATCGACCTGCGCGCCGCCATCGTTGATGTAATATTCGCGCGTGACGTCGTAACCCACGAAATCCAGCAGGCTTGCCAGCGCGTCGCCAAAGACCGCCCCCCGCGTATGACCCACATGCAGCGGCCCGGTGGGGTTGGCCGAGACATATTCGACATTCACACGCTTGCCCTGCCCGATGCTTGAGCGCCCGAAATCCGGCCCCGCCTCCAGCACGTTACGCAGCACGCCGTGCCAGAGCGCAGGCACCAACCGCAGGTTGAGAAACCCCGGCCCTGCCACCTCGGCCACGGCGACGCGACCGTCCTCGGCCAGCATGTCGGCCAGCGTGGCGGCGATGTCGCGCGGCTTCAGCCCGGCAGGCTTGGCCAGCACCATCGCGGCATTCGTGGCCATGTCGCCATGCGCCGGATCGCGCGGCGGCTCCACCGTGACATTGCCCATGTCGAGCCCCTCGGGCAATTGCC
Organism: Roseovarius sp. MBR-154; assembly: GCF_053628595.1. NCBI lineage: Bacteria > Pseudomonadati > Pseudomonadota > Alphaproteobacteria > Rhodobacterales > Roseobacteraceae > Roseovarius > Roseovarius sp. MBR-154. Next base: position 24,545 of record NZ_JBRJGR010000018.1, on the reverse strand, counting down.
CCGCCGCCTGCATCCGGGCCAGAGTGTCCAGCACGAGACTGCGGATGTCGGTAAAGAGATTCATGGCACGCCTTTCCTGCTGCGATGCGGGCCGGTTTACCACCGCTAGCCCGCGCGTCAATCACTCAGGCCCCGGCAGCCCCCAGATGCAGGACCGATCCGCAGGGCCCGGCCCAGTTCCCTGCCGCCAGCGCCTCGACCGCAGGCCAGAGCCGCGCGCCACAGGACCGCTCCGCCCCCTCGGGTGCCAGCCGCAGGGCATTGACCATCACACGGATGCCGACTTCCTCCTGCATATGGCCTGCAAGCGCGGTCAACCCGGCATCATAGGCCAGATCCTCCGCCCGCGCCGCCCCTGTCGGCGCACGAAAGACCACGATCACGCGCCCCGCCCCGGCGGCGAGCGCGGGCAGAAGCGCCCGGCTCAGCGCCGGGATCGCCGCGATGGCCGCGCCCGGTCGGCGCGGCGCACGCAAGGGCTGAAGATGCAGCAGAAGGTCAAGCGGCGTGGTGCCCCAGACCGCGCCGAGCCGCTCACAATGCTCGGGCCGCAGCGCGTCGAGGGCCAGCGTCTCGATGCGGTCCGGTCGCGCCCGCGCCACCGCCCGCGCCCGGGTGGCCTCCCGTTCCAGAGCGATGACACGCGCGCCCGCCTGCGCAGAGCCAAGCGCAAGGCACCGGCCCGCATCGCAGCCCGCAGCCGCGATCATCACCGTCTTGTCAGACAGCCCCCAAACCACATGCACACCCAAACGATCGTTACGCACCCCGTGCATGTGGTATCATCCCGCCGCGCGCGGGGCAACGCCGCGCTGACCCTGCGCCCGGTGAGACGTCTGCCGTGCCACCGGCGCGCGCCGGTGGCAGGTCAACTCTCTGCGGTACAATCACCATCGCTCACAGGCCCTGGGGTGTCGCGGGGTTGGGATTGCCGCCGATCAGCCGCGCATGGCTCTGCAGCGCGAAACGGTCGGTCATCCCGGCGATGTAATCGCTGACCAGCCGCGCCAGCGCGGTGCGGTCAGCCGCCTGTGCCACGTCGCTGCGCCATTCCTCGGGCAGGTGCTTGGGCGCATCAAGGTAGAACGGAAAGAGATCGCTGACCACCTCATGCACCATGGCGCGCATCTCGTTGACTTTCGGCGCACGATACATGCGGGTGTAGAGAAATCGCCGGATCGCCTGCAGATCCTGCCACAGCGCGGGCGAGAAGCGGATCACCGGCGCAGCCAGATGGCGCACCTCCTCCACGCTTTCGGGCCGCATCTCCTCCAGCGTGGCGCGCGAACCGCTGATCACATCACCCACCATCACCCCGAACACCCGGCGCAGCGCCTCATGCCTGCGGCGTTTCGCGTCGAGCCGAGGATAGAGCCGGTCCACCTCGGCAAAGCAGTCGGCCACGATGGGCAGGGCCGCAATCTCGTCGTCGGTGAATAGCCCCGCGCGCAGCCCGTCATGCAGGTCGTGATTGTTATAGGCGATGTCATCGGCCAATGCGGCCACCTGCGCCTCGGCCCCGGCATGGGTGGCAAGCTCCAGATCGTGCTCCGCGTTGTAATCGGCCAGCGCATAGGGCAGCGCGCCGGTGACCGGGCCGTTATGCTTGGCGATGCCCTCCAGCGTCTCCCATGTCAGGTTGAGCCCGTCGAATTCGGCGTAATGCCGTTCCAGCAAGGTGACGATCCGCAGCGCCTGCGCGTTGTGATCGAACCCGCCATAGGGCGCCATCAAGGCCGCCAGCGTATCCTCGCCCGCGTGTCCAAAGGGCGTGTGACCCAGATCATGCGCCAGCGCCACCGCCTCGGTCAGTTCCGCATTGAGGCCGAGCGCCCCCGAGATCGTGCGCGCCACCTGCGCCACCTCGATGGAATGCGTGAGCCGGGTGCGGTAGTAATCCCCCTCATGGGCGACAAAGACCTGCGTCTTGTGCTTGAGGCGTCGAAAGGCACTGGAATGGATGATCCGGTCGCGGTCGCGCTGAAAGGCGGAACGGAACGCGCTCTCCTCTTCGGGCACGCGGCGGCCCCGGCTGCGCGCGGGATCGGTGGCATAGGGGGCCGTCATGCTGCATGTCCTTGTCGCCTGTTGCCTTGGCCTCTATATTACAGATGGAATACCGACGTTAAACCGACGTTATGCAGCACACGACAATCCCCGGAGACGCGCCATGCAAATGCCCCCCAAGGTGACCCCCCGCGCCTTTGCCCGACTGGCGGAAATCGGAGCGAGCGAACAGAATCAGGCCCTGCGCGTGGCCGTCGAAGGCGGCGGCTGCTCGGGGTTCCAGTACGACATCAAGCTCGATGCGCCCGCCGAGGACGACATGGTGCTTGAGGGTCAGGGGCAGAAGGTGGTGGTCGACAGCGTCTCTCTGCCCTTCCTCGCCGGGGCGACCATAGATTTCAGCGAAGAGTTGATCGGCGCACGTTTCGTGATCGACAATCCCAATGCCAGCGCATCCTGCGGCTGCGGCACGTCCTTCTCGATGTGAGACGCGGCAGGCGCGAGCCCGCCGCATAACAGCCCCGCCTCATGCCCGCGCAGCAAGCGCCGTGCGGCGGTCATGCGTGGCGTTTCGCCCCCCAGATCCGGAAAAAGCGCGAGAATCTCGGCACTTAACGCGCTGGTCTCGTGGCAGAGGTAATCGCCGATGAGAAAGCTCTCGCTCGCCAACCCCTCGGCCTCGACGATCTCGTGGGCATCGAACATGACATGCACATAGGTCACCCGCGCGCAGGGCGCGCGATGGATGCGGTCGCCATCGACCAGCCGATGCGCCGGGCAGAGCACTTCGTCTTCGCCGAAAAAGAGCTGCGCGCGCCAGTCCTGAAGCAGGATGCGATGCTGCGGCGAGACCGAGAGCGTTCCATGTTCGCCCAGGGCACCCGCCATGATGCGCACCGGGGCAAAGGCCCCTATCCCGGGCACGCTGCGCCGCCCCGTCCAGCGGATCGGGCGCGGGCCGTGATCGCGGGTCATCACCAGATCGCCGGGTGCCAGATCCTCCACCCGCGTCAGCCCGCCGGGCACCGCGATCCGGCTGCCTGCCACGAAACAGGGCGGCCCGAAACTGCCCACCGGGAACTGCGTGCTCTGGGTCACGAAGGTAACCGCACTCAGCGTGCCGCCATCGGGAAGGACCGAGCCGTCATCTGGCGTGAAATAACGTGATCCGTCAGTGGTATAGAACGTGACCCCGGTGAGCTGCACGCCGTCGATCGTCACCCTGTCCCCGACCCACACAGCATTCACGTTGCTGCCATTGATCTGATCGCCGGAATTCGGACGGATGAACCCGTCGTCATTGGCGTCGTTGACCTCCATCGTCACCACCGAGATCGTCATCGGCAGGGTCGGGTTGCCGCCGGGATCAAAATTCCCCGCGATGGTCTGATCGGTATAAATGGCCACTGGTTACACCCACTCTCGCTTGCCGTGTCGCACAGACTGACCTGATAAGGTTGCAATCCGGTTTAAACTGGCCTGCGATCCGGCGATTTCTTGAAAACGCCGCAATCCGCTTGAATCGCTTACGAGCGCTTGCGATAGATTGCCGTCAAAAGGGGGCGTCACCATGAAAATCGCCAGTTTCAACATCAACGGCATCAAGGCGCGCCATCAGGCATTGACCGATTGGCTCGACGACGCGTCGCCCGATGTGGTGCTCTTGCAGGAAATCAAATCCGTCGACGAAAATTTCCCGCGCGAAATGATCGAGGATCGAGGCTATAACGTCGAAACCCATGGCCAAAAGGGCTTCAACGGCGTGGCGATCCTGTCCAAGCGGCCGCTCGAGGATGTGCGCCGCGGTCTGCCCGGCGACGACGATGATGAACAGGCCCGCTGGATCGAGGCCACCGTGATGGGCGAGGCCCGCGCGCTCCGTCTCTGCGGCCTCTACCTGCCCAACGGCAACCCCGCACCGGGGCCGAAATACGACTACAAACTTGCCTGGATGGAGCGTCTGCGCGCCCATGCGGCGGAGCTTCTGAAATCCGAGGAATCGGTGCTGATGGGGGGCGATTACAACATCATTCCGCAGGACGAGGATGCCGCCCGCCCCGAGGCTTGGGCCAAGGACGCGCTCGCCCTGCCCGACAGCCGCGCCGCCTTTCGCCGGATCCTGAATCTGGGCTACACCGAGGCGTTCCGCGCCCGCACCCAAGGCCCCGGACATTACAGCTTCTGGGATTATCAGGCCGGGGCGTGGAACCGCAATGACGGCATCCGCATCGACCATTTCCTGCTCAGCCCGCAGGCCGCAGACCTGATGCTGGACTGCCACATCGAGAAAGAGCTGCGCGGGCGTGACAAGCCCTCCGATCACGTGCCCATCTGGGTCGAGATCGACGCGTGAAGTCTAGCGGCGGTAACGCGCCGCCAGCCGCTCCGGGTCCGCGCCGCAAAGAAAGCGCAGCAACGTCCAGAGGTTGCGCGCCCCGCGCCGCAGCCAGCCGTCGTGCACATAGCGTGCCGCCGAGGTGGTCACCGCCACCGGCATCAGCGCGATCCGTCCCTTGAGCGCGCGCGCCATCGCCACATCCTCCATCAGCGGGATATCCCGAAACCCGCCCGCCGCCTCATACTCGCCGCGCGAGATCAGCAGGCCCTGATCGCCATAGGGCAGGCCGAACACCCGGCTGCGCAAATTGGCCCAGCCCGCCACCAGCACGGGCATCAGCCCGGCCCGGTCAAACGCCAGCCGAAATGCCGCAGGCCCGCCTGCCGCGATCCGCGCACGCACCGCCTCGGGCCAGCCACGCGGCAGCACCGTGTCGGCATGCAGGAACAGCAACCACTCGCCCCCCGCCACCTGCGCCCCGCGCCTGAGCTGTCCGCCGCGCGACGGCGCACCCTGAACGATCACCGCGCCCGCCGCATCGGCCAGCCGCAGCGTGGCATCGCCCGATCCGCCATCGCTCAGGATCAACTCGCGGATCACGCCCGCCTCCAGCCCCTCGACCAGCGCCGAGAGACAGCCCTGCAGCCCCTGTGCCGCGTCAAGCGTTGGAATGACCACCGAAACCGCCGCGCGCATGCCGCACCCCCCTTTCGTGCTGATGATCGCATCCTATATTGCAGGTTCAACGGCAGGGGAACGGGCATGACGCGAGAGATCATCGAAATCACCGGCAGCGACGCCGAGCATTTTCTGCAAGGGTTGGTCACCAGCGACCTCGCTGGCCTCGACCAAGGGCTGATCTATACCGCGATGCTCACCCCACAGGGCAAGTATCTGGCCGATTTCCTCCTGCTGCGGCAGGGCGAGGCGATCTGGCTCGATGTCGACGAGAGCCTCGCACCGTCGCTGCTCCAGCGGCTTTCAATGTACAAGCTGCGCGCCGATGTGACCCTCACCGAGACCAATATCAAGGTGTATCGCGGCACCGGACCGACGCCAGAGGGCGCGCTCGCGGATCCGCGTCATCCCGATCTGGGCTGGCGGCTCTACGGCAGTGAGGGCGGCGACGATGGCACCGATTTCGATCTGATCCGCGTCGCTCACTGCATCCCCGAGACCGGCATCGAACTCACCCCCGACACCTTCATCCTCGAGGCCGGGTTCGACCGGCTGGGCGGCGTCGATTTCCGCAAGGGCTGCTATGTCGGGCAGGAAGTGACCGCGCGCATGAGACACAAGACGGAACTGCGCAAGGGGCTTACCCTCGTGGCGGTGTATGGCACGGCCCCGGTGGGCGCGCCGATCACCACCGACGAGGGGAAACCGGCGGGCACGCTCTTCACCCAGGCGGGCGGACGCGGCATCGCCTATCTGCGCTTTGATCGCGCGGCCCCCGGCATGCAGGCGGGCGATGCCCGCGTCGATCCTTTGAAGGTGGACGAGCGGGTGGAGTGACGCAGCCCCGAATTGGGCGCTACGGCCCGCCATCCAATGCCCGCTGTATCCCCGACGCAAGCGCTTCCGCCCCCAAACCCGAACTGAAATGCGCCACCACATGGGCGCGCCCCGCCTTTGACAGCCGCGCGCAGAGGCCCCGGTCGGCGGCCAGCGCAGCAATGGCATCGGCCAAAGCCTCGGGCGATTGCGGCGGCACCAGCATCCCCGTCTCGCCATGGGTGATCAGTTCCTCAACCCCACCCGCATCGGTGCCGATGGTGGGCACTTCGCAGGCCATCGCCTCCATATAGGCCACGCCCAACGGCTCGTGCCAGCTGGCCAGCACGAAGACATCCGCGGCCAGCAAGTGCCGACGCACCTCCGCCGCGCTGATCGCCCCCAAGAGGCGGGCATGCCCCGCCAGATTCAATGCCTCCAGATGGCGCTGCAATTCCAGGTGATGGCCGCCGCCGCCGGCATCGTCCTCACCCGCGATATCAAGCTGCACCTCGGCGCCCCGGTCGAGCAGCAACCGCAGCGCCGACAACAGATCCTGATGCCCCTTGACCACGTTGAGCCGTCCGCAGGCAAAAAGCCGCAGCGGCGCGCCCGGCGCGGGCGGGACATAGGGCGTCTCGCGCCGGAAACTCCCGGTATCGACGCCCATCGACCGCACCACCACATCGCCGGGCATATCGGCCCCCAGCATTGCCTCAGCCTCGGCCAGAAGTTTACGGGTGATGATCGTGGCGAAACTTGAATGACGCCATTTGAAACCTTGGCCGGGCCCGTAATCCGACAGCGGCCCATGCAGCGTCAGGCTGTAGCCCGGGCCCCCCATGCGCCGCGCCAGCGCGCAGATGAGCGCCGCACGCCCGCAGCTATGGGCATGCACATGGGCGATGCCGCGCGCGCGGCAGGTGGCGATCAGCGCCCGCGCGGCGGGCAGGCAGATCGCGACATCGCGCAGAAACGCGCGTCCCTCGCCCTCGCGCAGGATCTCGCCCCAGGGCGCGCGCAGCGCCCCCGCCAGTGCCGCCGCGACATCCACCGTACCCAGATAGGTCGTCCGCGCCATCGCAACCTCGGACCACTCATGCGAAATCAGACCTTCGGGATGCGGCCGCGTGCTCAGGATGTGCGGGGAAATGCCCAACCGCTCCAGCTCCGCCAGTTCGCGCCAGAAAAAGATATGCGTCTGTCCCGGAAACTGCGGCACGAGATAGCCAAGCGGCAAGGTTTGGGGCATGTCTTCGGGCATTTCGGGTTCCGCTCGGGCCGGGTTCTCGGCTAAGGCTTAGCACAACGCCCCGCCCGACGGGTAGGGCGGTCCTGACCAGAACTGGAAACCCTGTGTCAACCGACGCGCAAGATCCGACGCTCAGCGTGATCCTGCCCGCCCATAACGAGGCCGGGCTGATCGGGGCCTGCCTGCGCGCGCTTTTCACCTCAAGCCCAGTGCCTGGCGGGGCCGAGGTGATCGTGGTGGCCAATGGCTGTACCGATGCGACTGCCGCCGAGGCTCGCGCCTGCACAGAGGCGGCAGCCACCCGTCGCTGGCGCCTCACGGTGCTGGAGCGTGCACAAGGCGGCAAACCCGGGGCGCTCAACGCGGGTGAGGCCATGGCGCGTGGCCGAGTGCTGGCCTACCTCGACGCCGACGTGATCGTCTCGCCCCGGCTCTGCGCCGAACTCGTGCAGGCGCTTGACCGAGACGCCGCCGCCTATGCCAGCGGGCGCGCGGTGATCCCCGCGCCCGAAACCGCCTTCAGCCGCGTTTATTCGCGGTTCTACCGACAGGTGCCGTTCTTTCACCATGGCGTGCCGGGCTGCGGGCTCTTCGCGATGAATCGCGCCGGGCGCGCCCGGTGGGGGCAATGGCCCGCGATCATCTCGGACGACACCTTCGCGCGGTTGCATTTCATCCCCGCCGAACGCATCGCCGTGCCCGCCCCCTATGACTGGCCCATCGTCGAAGGGTTCGGCGCGCTGGTGCGTGTCCGCCGCAGACAGGATGCCGGGGTGACCGAGATCCGGCGGCTCTACCCAACGCTCCCGGCCAATGACGATGCGGGCCCCACGGGGCCCGGTTGGGTGCTGCGCGCGGCGCTCCGGGCTCCTCTCGGCTTTGCCGCATATGTCACGGTTGCCCTCGCCACGCGCCTGCGCCGGGGCAAGGGCTGGGCGCGCGGTCGCTGACCATCCGTCCGTCATCCTCGGGCCTGACCCGAGGATCTCGGGTCGCCGCCATTCATCCGTCATCCTCGGGCTCGACCCGAGGATCTCCCCTGCCCCAGAAGACCACATGATTCCAATAGAAGTGCCGCGAAATCGCCGTCATTATGCGGCAAGCATCCACAAACCGCGAAAGAGGACCGATGCGCGCCGCAACACGAGTATTTTCGGGCGAGGGGCTGCTGGCCCGGGCGCTGCGCTCCTCGGTGCTGACCGTGGCCGGATTCGGCGGCTCGCAGATCCTGCGGCTAGCCTCGAACCTGATCCTCACCCGGCTGCTCTTCCCCGAGGCCTTCGGCATCATGGCAATTGTCAACGTGGTCATCCAGGGGCTGATGCAATTCTCCGACGTTGGCGTCAGCCCCGCCATCATGCAAAGCAAACGCGGCGACGACCAGGCCTTTCTCGACACCGCCTGGACCATTCAGGTTCTGCGCGGCGTGGCACTTTTCCTCACCGCCTGCGCGCTCGCCTGGCCGCTGGCGTGGTTTTATGACGAGCCGCTGCTCCTGCAATTGCTTCCGGTCGCGGGCCTCGGGCTGCTGCTGGCCGGATTCTACCCCACAGCGCTCGACACCGCCAAGCGGCACCTGCGGTGGGGGCGCGTCACCGCCGTCGATTTCGGCGCGCAGATCGCAGGCATCGTGATCGGCATCGCGCTCGCGTGGTGGCTGCAATCGGTCTGGGCGCTGGTCATTTCCAATGTGATCGCGGCGGGCGTGACGCTGGCGCTCTACTGGCTCACCCTGCCCGGCGCGCGTAACCGCCTGGGCTGGGAACGCCCGGCCCTGCGCGAGTTGGTGACCTTCGGACAGTGGATTTTCCTGAGCACGATCTGCGGCTTTCTGTTCAATCAAGCCGACAAGCTGATCCTGGGCAAATATCTCAGCTTCGAGGTGTTCGGCGTCTACAATATCGGCTTCTTTCTCGCCTCCTTCCCGATGCTTCTGGGCAACCTCTTCACCTGGCGGCTGCTCATTCCCATCTACCGCGAACTGCCGCCCGGCGAGAACCCGGAGAATTTCGCCAAGCTGCGGCGCATGCGCTTTGCGGTGACCACCGGGCTCACCGCGCTCACCGCCGGGTTCGCCTGTCTTGGCGTCTGGCTCATCGGGATCATGTATGATGATCGTTACGCGATGGCGGGGGCCGTCGTAGTGGTGATGGCCGCGATGCAGATCCCCCAGATCATCGTGATGACCTATGATCAGGCCTCTCTCGCGGCGGGCGATTCGAGACGCTTCTTCGTGCTGACGCTGGCCAAGGCGGTGGCGATGATAGCAGCGCTCCTGCTCGGTCTTGCATGGGGCGGGCTCTTGGGCGCGCTGCTGAGCTACGGCACGGCGATGGTCGTGGCCTATCCGGTCGTTGTCTGGCTGGCGCGGCGCATGCGGGCCTGGGATCCGCTGCATGACGCGGTGATGGCGGCGCTCGGCCTCGGCGTGGCCGGACTGGCCTTCTGGCTCAATGGTTCCGCGATTGCCGATCTCGCGGCGCTTTCGGGCTGGTAAACTGGTTACCGCATGACACCGGAATTGCCAAGACGATGCCGCAAAACCGTCGCATTGTGGAGAGATACGGGAACCCTTATGATTTCATCAATGTTCATTAATGGCCAGTGACATGAGCATGACCGATCCGAGCGGCACCGAAATCGCCATCGTCGGCATGGCCGCGCATCTGCCCGGTGCGCGGACCGTGGCCGAGTATTGGGCAAACCTGCGGAACGGCAAGCGCGCCATCCGTCGGCTGAGCGAGGCCGAGTTGCTGGCAGCAGGTGAGAGTCCGCAAACCATCCGCCGCCCCGATTACGTGCCCTATGCCGCCCCCCTCGAGGGGTTCGAGATGTTCGACGCCGAATTCTTCGGCTTCGGCCCCAAGGAGGCCGCGATCCTCGACCCGCAACACCGCCGCTTTCTCGAGGTGGCGTGGGAGGCGCTCGAGGATTCGGGCCACATGCCCGAGAGTTTCCCCGGCCCCATCGGCGTCTTCGCGGGCTGCGGCATGGGCAGTTATTTCTATTTCAACCTCTGCTCCAACCGCGATCTGGTCGATGATGTCGGCATGTTCCTTCTGCGCCATACCGGCAATGACAAGGATTTCCTGACCACCCGCCTCAGCCATATCCTCGATCTCAAGGGGCCTAGCCTCGGCCTGCAAACCGCCTGTTCCACCTCGCTGGTCGCGGTGCATGTCGCCGCGCAATCGCTCTTGAATGGCGAATGCGACATGGCGCTTGCGGGCGGCGTGACCATCGAATTGCCGCAGAACCGGGGGTATATCTACAAGGACGGCGAAATCCTGTCGCCCGACGGGGAATGCCACGCCTTTGATCATCGCGCCCAAGGCACCGTTTTCGGCTCGGGCGCGGGCATGGTGGTGCTGCGGCGGCTCTCGGACGCGCTCGCCGATGGCGATCACATCTGGGGCGTGATCAAGGGCTCTGCGGTCAACAATGATGGTGCCGCCAAGGCGGGGTATCTCGCGCCCTCGGTCGACGGTCAGGCGGCGGCGGTGGCCGAGGCGCAGGCGGTGGCGGGCGTCACCGCCGATACTGTGGATTACATCGAATGCCACGGCACCGGCACTTATCTGGGCGATCCCATTGAGGTCGCGGCGCTCAGCCAAGCGTTCCGAGAGACCACCCAAGCCACGGATTTCTGCCGCATCGGCAGCGTAAAAACCAATATCGGCCATCTCGACACGGCGGCGGGCGTGGCCAGCCTGATCAAGGCCACGCTGGCGCTTTACCACGGCGAGATGCCGCCTTCTCTGGGCTACGAGGCCCCCAACCCCGCCATCGCCTTCGACGGCAGCCCATTCTCGGTCAATGATCGCCTGACGCCGTGGCCCAAGCGCGACCACCCGCGCCGCGCCGGTGTCAACTCGCTTGGCGTCGGCGGCACCAACGCGCATGTGGTTCTGCAAGAGCCGCCCGCCCGCGCCGCGCCGGAAGAGAGCGACTGGCCGTTTCAGCCGATCGTGCTTTCCGCGCGCTCGAAATCCGCGCTGGATGACGCCACGACCCGCCTCACCGCGCATCTGCGCGCCCACCCCGATCAGCCGCTGGCCGACGTGGCCTTCACGCTCCAGGAGGGCCGCCGCGCCTTCGAGCGTCGCCGCGTCACCGTCGCGCGCACTCACGCCGAGGCCGCCGACCGGCTGGACAAGGGCGACACCCGCCGCGTCTTCACCCATCAGGCGCTCGACAATCCCGATGTGGTCTTCATGTTCCCCGGCGGCGGCGCGCAATATGCGGGCATGGCCCGCGATCTTTACGAGACCGAACCGGTCTTTGCCGACTGGATGGATCGCGGCCTCGAGATCCTCGCGCCCAGGCTCGACTATGACATCCGCGCGCTCTGGCTGCCCGAGCCGGGCGCGCTCGAGGCGGCAAACGACCGGCTCAAACGCCCCTCGGTGCAACTGCCGCTCATCATGATCACCGAATACGCGCTGGCCCAGCTGTGGCAAAGCTGGGGCGTCACGCCCATGGCCCTCATCGGCCATTCCATGGGCGAGAACACCGCCGCCTGCCTCGCGGGCGTGATGAGCTTCGAGGATTGCATCGGGCTGGTGCATCTGCGCGGGCAGCTTTTCGATACCGTCGCCAAGGGCGGAATGCTCAGCGTCCCGCTCTCGGCCGAGGCGGTGAAACGTTACCTCGGCGACGCGCTCGACATCGCCGCGCTCAACGCCCCCGACCTCACCGCAATCTCCGGCCCGCAAGCCGCGCTTGACGCGCTCGACACCCGCCTGCGCGCCGACGGGATCGAGGCGAGCCGCATCGCCATCGACATCGCCGCCCATAGCCGGATGCTGGAGCCGATCCTTGAGCGCTTCGGGGACTACCTGCGCTCCATCCCCCTCAACCCTCCGCACATCCCCATCCTGTCCAACCGTTCTGGCGATTACCTAACGGCAGAAGAGGCCAACGACCCCGCCTATTGGGTGGGCCACCTGCGCCACACGGTGCGCTTTGCCGACGGGCTCAGCCGCCTTGCCGAAACGCGCAATCGCGTCTTTCTCGAGGTGGGCCCCGGCAAGGCGCTCACCTCGCTGGCCCAGGCCCATGGCGCGATCAGCCCCAATCAGGTCATCGGCACCCTGCGCCACCCCGAGGATACCATCGCCGACGATGAATATTTCATGGCCATGCTCGCCCGTCTCTGGGCCGTGGGGATCGAGATCGACTGGCCCCAGATCTGGGGCGAGGCACGGCGCACCCGCGTGCCACTGCCCACCTATGCCTTTCAGCACAAGCCCTATTTCATCGCTCCCGGTGCCGCCCGCGAGACGGCACAAGACGCGTGGCCCACCCATGAGGAGGACCTCGAGAAATGGGGCTACACCCCGCATTGGCGGCCCCGGCTGGCGGAGGTCGAGATCACCTCGGACACCGATCTTGCGCAACTGCCAAAAGAAACATGGCTGATCTTCGAGGACGACCTCGGCCTTGCCCGCGCCGTGGCCGAGCGCCTCAGCGCCGCAGGCCATACCGTCACCACCGTCACCCCCGGCGACAGCTTCGCGCGGCTGAATGCCTCGCGCTATACCCTCTCGCCGGAACGCGGGCGCGAGGGCTATGATCAACTCATCCACGCGCTTGTCGCCGACAGCCGCGCCCCCACCCGCATCGCGCAGTTCTGGCTGGTCACGCGGGACGAGCATCACCGCCCCGGTTCCAGCTTTTTCCACCGGGTGCAGGAACAGGGCTTTTACAGCCTGCTCTTTCTCGCACAGGCGATGGCCGACGAGGGGCTGAGCACGCCCTTGCACATCACCGCCCTCACCACCGGCGCGGCGCAGGTCCGCGACGAGGCGCTGCCCTACCCCGCCAAATCCACCATATCGGGGCCTCTGCGCGTGGTCCCGCGCGAGATGCCGCATGTGACCACCGCCAGCCTCGACCTGACCCTGCCCGCGCGCGGCGCGCCCGATGCGGGGTTTGTCACCCGCGTGCTCGAAGATCTGGCGCAAGACCCCCGCAATCATACCGCCGCCCTGCGCGGCACACGGCGCTACGAGGCGGAGTGGCGCGCCACCGCCCTTACCCCCGGCACCACCCCTATGCCCGAGGGCGACACGGTGCTGATCACTGGCGGCTTCGGCGGTATCGGCCTCACGCTGGCCGAGGATCTGATCACCCGCGACAACGCCAATATCGTGCTCATGGCCCGCCACGCCCTGCCACCCCGCGCCGACTGGCCCCGAATCACTGCCTTGGGCGGCCCGCTCGCCCGCCGCATCGCCGCCGTCTCCCGGCTCGAGGCGCTCGGCGGCGAGGTCATGGTGATCGCGGGCGATGTCAGCAATATCGAGGACATGCAGGCCGCGAAAGCGCAGATCGAGACGCGTTTCGGCCGCCTGAGCGGCGTGATCCACGCCGCCGGCGTCATCGACGACGCGCCGCTGCTGACCAAGGGGCCGGACACGATCGAGGATGTCTTCACACCCAAGATCCACGGCACGCAGGTGCTGGAGGCGGTCTTTCCCGATGGCACGCTCGACTGGCTGGTGTTGTTCTCGTCAAGCTCGACCGCCACCGCGCCCGCCGGACAGGTCGACTACGTCGCCGCCAACGACTATCTCAACGCCTACGCCCGGTCGCGGGCGGGCGGGCGCACGCGCGTCCTCGCCCTCGACTGGGGCATCTGGGCCGAGGTCGGCATGGCCGCCGAGGCCGTGGCGCGGCAAAGCGGTGAGGTGCCTGTCGCCCCGCGCCTGCCGGTCGATCAGCCGCTCATCGACGAGGCGAGTTTCGATGCCGAGGGCAACCGCGTCTTTCACGCGACCTACAGCGCCGCCACCCATTGGGTCTTCGATCAGCACCGCACCAAGGGCGGTCAGGCGCTTCTGCCCGGCACAGGCTATCTCGACCTGCTGGCGCAGGCCCTGCGCGCGCAGGGCGAGGACGGCGCGTTCGAGATCCGTGATCTGATGTTCCTGCGCCCCTTCGACCTCGCTAAGGGCGCTGCGCGAGACATGCGCCTCACCCTCAGCCGCAGCGATCAGGGATATGCCGCCCGGATCGAAGGGGGTCACATGCAGGCGGGCCGTCAAGGCTGGGTCACGCTGGCAGAGGCCGATCTGCGCCTGTTGCCGCTCTCGCCCCCTGCCCCGCGCGGCATCGGCACCATGTGCGCGCGTATGGAAAACTGGCAGGAGTCGGCAGGCGCGCCGCTCCCCTCCCCGCAAGAGGCGCATCTCGATTTCGGCCCCCGCTGGCGTGTGCTCCATGCGCGCGGGCTTGGTGCGGGTGAGGGCCTCGCCCATCTGCGCCTGCCCGCCGAGGCGCAGGGCGATCTGGCCAACGGTCACCTCTTGCACCCCGCCCTGATGGACATTGCCACTGGCTGGGCGATGGGCCTGATCGGGGGCTATGACGGCAGCGATCTCTGGGTGCCGATGTCCTATGGCGCGGTGCGGGTGCATGCCCCCTTGGGCGACGATGTCTGGAGCAACGTGCGCCTCTCGACCGATCAGGCGCAGCAAACCGGCATCGCCCGCTTTGATATCACGCTCACCGATCCCGCCGGTCGCGTGCTGGTCGAGATCGAGGATTTCGCCATCCGCAAACAGGTGGGCGGGCTGGCGATCACCCCGCCCCGCGCGGGCGAGATCCGCTTTGACGCAAGCGCGGATACCACCCCCAACAGCCCCGCCGAAGAGCGCCTGCGCCACAACCTGCGCGAAGGCATCCGGCCCGCCGAGGGGGCCGAGGCGTTCCGCCGTGCGCTCGCCCTTGGTCTGCCGCAAGTGCTTGTGTCCTCGCTCGATCTGCCCGCACTCATCCGTCAGGCCGAGGCGGACGCGCAAACCCCCGACGAGACCGGCCAACGCTTCGAGCGGCCCGATCTCGACGGCGATTACGTCTCCCCCGAGGGCGAGATCGAGACCCGGCTTGCGGGCTTCTGGTCCGTCCTTCTCGGCCTCGATGCGGTCGGCGTCGAGGACAGCTTTTTTGATCTTGGCGGGCATTCTCTGATTGCCGTGCGGCTCTTCGGCATGATCCGCAAGGCCTACCGCGTCGATTTTCCCATCTCGATCCTCTTCGAGGCCCCCACCATCCGCGCCTGTGCGCGGTTGATCGAGGCGCGTATCGGCCCGCAGGAGGCAGGCGAGAGCACCGCCGCCCCAACGCAAACCGCCCGCCGCTTCACCCATCTGGTGCCCATGCATCGCGGCGAGGGGGGGGCGAAAACGCCCTTCTTCCTCGTCGCGGGCATGTTCGGCAACGTGCTGAACCTGCGGCATCTGGCGCATCTTCTGGGCGATGACCGGCCGTTCTTCGGGCTTCAGGCGCGCGGGCTTTACGGCGACGATGCGCCGCATGACGACCTGACCGAGGCCGCCCGCGACATGATCGCCGAGATCCGTCAGGTGCAGCCGCATGGTCCCTATCTGCTGGGCGGCTTTTCGGGCGGCGGCATCACCGCCTACGAGATGGCGCAGCAGCTTGAGGGGGCGGGCGACAAGGTGGCCCTGGTGATCCTGCTCGATACGCCGCTACCCCGACGCCGCCCGCTCTCGCGCCGCGACAGGGCGGTGATCCAATGGCAGGAATTGAAATCCTCCGGTCCGCTCTACCCGCTCAGATGGGCGGCGCGGCGCGTGGCATGGGAAATCGCCAAGCGACGCCCGCAAACACAGGCCGAGACCGCAGAGCATCAGTTCCACGATCACGAGATCGAGGCCGCCTTTTACCGCGCCATCGCCAGATATCAGGTCCGCCCGTGGAGCGGCAGGCTCCACCTTTTCCGTCCGCCGCAATCGGGCAAGTGGCGGGTCTCCAACGGCCAATGGGTGAGTTCAGAGCGCGCCTATGTGCTGCCCGACAATGACTGGTCCGGTTTTGCCCCGAACCTCAGCGTCACCGAGGTGCCCGGCACCCATGATTCCATGGTGCTGGAACCGAATGTCCGCGTCCTCGCCGCCCGGATGCGCCGCATGATCGAGGCCGCAGAGGGCACCCAAACCGCCCCCCCGGACCACAGGGAGGCCGCCGAATGACCGGCCCCCGCGTCCTGACCATCGTGCTCAACTGGCGCACGCCCGAGATGAGCCTCAAGGCCGCAACCGCCGCACATCGCGCCATGGCGGGCATCGCGGGCGAGATCGTCATCGTCGACAATGCTTCCGGCGACGGCTCTTTCGAGGCGATGCAGGCGGGAATTGCCGGAATGGACCGGGTGCGCGTCGTGCAATCGGGCCGCAATGGCGGCTTTGGCGCGGGCATGAATGCGGGTATGCGCGCGGGGCTGTCGGATGGCCGCCGCCCCGATTACGTCTATATCCTTAACTCGGACGCCTTTCCGGCACCGGACGCCATCGCCGCGCTGCTCGCGCATCTGGAGGCCAAGCCCGAGGCCGGTCTCGCGGGCAGCCATATCCACGGCCCCGACGGCGCGCCCCATGTCACCACGTTCCGCTTTCCCTCGATCCTCGGAGAGCTGGAAGGGGCCGCGCGCATCGGCCCGCTCTCGCGCCTTCTGCGCCGCCATGCCGTGCCGCTGCCAGTCCTTGAGCACACGCGGTCTGTCGACTGGCTTGCCGGCGCAAGCCTGATGATCCGGCAAGACGTGCTTGATACCATTGGCAGCTTTGACGAGACATTCTTTCTCTATTTCGAGGAAACCGACCTCTGCCTGCGCGCCGCGCGAGCAGGCTGGCAGACGCATTACGTGGCCGAATCCTGCGTCGCGCATATCGGTTCGGTCTCTACCGGCATGAAGGGCTGGGGCCGGGTGCCGGACTACTGGTTCGCCTCGCGCCGACATTATTTCATCAAGAATCATGGGCGCGGCTATCTCGCGCTTGTCACCTTCGCGCATCTGACCGGTGCGGGCCTCGGAAGTCTGTGGCGCCTCATCCGGCGCAAATGCGCGCCGCGCCCGCGGCATTTCCTGCGCGATCTGGTGCTGGGCGATCTGGGGTTGGCGCCGCGGGGCACGAACAAACGAAAGGCAGACGCATGATGCAGGCATTTCTGATTGGCAACGAATCTCTCGCCCTGCAATGCGGCGAGACGTGGCTGGCGCGAGGGCATGGCATCGCGGCGGTGGTGACCCGGCATGCCGATGTCACACGATGGGCCGAGGACAAGGGCCTGCGCGTCGAGTCCCCCGGTGTTGGGCTGGCGGACCGGCTTGGTGATCTTGCCTGCGACTGGCTGCTTTCCATCGCCAATCTTGACCTTCTGCCGCAGGATGTGCTCGCCCGCGCCACGCGCGGCGCAGTCAATTTCCACGACGGGCCCCTGCCGCGCCATGCCGGGCTGAACGCGCCGGTCTGGGCCATTCTGATGGGCGAAGCGCAGCACGGCATCACCTGGCACCTGATCGAAGGCGGCATCGACGAGGGGCGCATCGTCGCGCAGCGCCTGTTTGACATCGCACAGGATGAAACCGCCTTCACCCTCAACGCCAAATGCTACGCAGCGGCGCTCGACAGCTTTGGCGAGGTGATCGGCGCGTTGGAAAAGGGCCTGCCCGACCTGCATACTCAGGACCCGTCGCATCGCAGCTATCACGCACGCGACGACCGGCCCGCCGCTGCCTGGCTCGATTTCAACCGGCCCGCCGCCGATCTGGTGCGGGTGGTCCGCGCGCTCGATCACGGCGGCTATTTCAACCCGCTCTGTATGGCGCGCCTGCGCATCGGCGATGATCTCTTCCTTGCCAGACAGGCCACCGCGGTGGCTGGACAGGGCGCGCCCGGCACCGTGCTGGCGAATGACGGCACCCGGCTGACCGTGGCCTGCGGCGAGGGCGCGCTGCGTCTGAGCAAGGTCACCGGGCCCGAAGGCGGCGCGGTCGATCTTGCCGCCCGTGCGCCGGTGGGTCGCGTCGTTGCGCCCGCCTCTGACGAAGATCGGCAGACGCTTGGAGACCTCGCCGCGCAGGATGGCTATTGGCGCAGAGAGCTCGCGGCAATGCGTCCGATCACGCTACCATTTTCCGCCGCAGAGGCTGCTGCGATCGAGCGTCGCGCGCTCGACCTGTCAGCCGGGACGGCCCTCGCCGCCATTGCCCGATGGGCCGAACGGCTTGGCGGAGAGCACGGCGTGCATCTGGCCTATGCCGGTCCTACGCAGGCTGCGGGCCCTGATCTCGCCTGTCCCTGGGTGCCGGTGGAGGCGCATCGCCTGGCCGAGACCCTTGACGAGGCCGACACGCGTGGCGCCTTCGCGCTCGACCTCTTTGCCCGCGACGCGGCACTTGATGCCACACAGCGCCCGCATCTGGGGCTGCGCCGGGCGGGCGAGGGGCTCGTTCCCGGCACCCCCCTCACCGTCGATCTGACAGATGCCCCGGCGCTCCTTTACGATCCTGACCGCGTGTCGCCCGCGATGGCCGATCTCTTGGCCAAACGGCTCGAGGCGCTCGGGCGCGGCGAGAGCGCCGCAATGCCCGAGGCCGAGCGCCGCCTGGTCATCGAGGCATGGAACCGCACCGATGCCCCCTATGACGCACGCCCAGTTCACCGGCTGATCGAGGCGCAATCGAGAAAGACCCCCGAGGCCCGCGCGCTGGTCTTCGAGGCCGAGACGCTGAGCCATGCCGCGCTAGACGCGCACGCCAACCGCCTTGCCCATGCGCTGCGACAGTCGGGCGTGGGGCCGGGCGTGCTGGTCGGGCTGTGCCTGCCACGCTCGGCGGATATGGTGGTCGCGGCCCTCGCCATCTGGAAAGCGGGCGGGGCCTATGTGCCGATGGACCCGGGTTATCCTGCCGACCGGCTGGCGCATTACCTCGGCGACAGCGGCGCGCGGGTGGTGATCACCCGTTCGGACGTGGCCGATACCCTGCCGCAGGGCACCGCGCAACGGCTCCTCATCGACAGCGACCCGCGCCTTGCCACCGCGCCAGAGACACCGCTCGACGGTGGCGCAGGCCCTGACGATCTGGCCTATGTGATCTACACGTCCGGCTCCACCGGACGGCCCAAGGGCGTGATGGTCACGCATCGCAATGTCGCCAATTTCTTCGCCGGGATGGACGACCGGATCGAGGCCGCGCCAAACACCGTCTGGCTCGCCGTCACCAGCCTCAATTTCGATATCTCGGTGCTGGAACTCTTCTACAGCCTCGCGCGCGGCTACACCCTCGTGCTCAGCGGCGAGGAGAGCCGCGCGCTCGTGTCCTCGGGGCAGATCGCCACCTCGGATCGCGGCATGGAATTCAGCCTCTACTATTGGGGCAATGACGACGGCACCGGGCGCGACAAGTACAAATCCCTGCTGGAGGGCGCGCAATTCGCCGACACGCATGGATTTTGCGCCGTCTGGACGCCCGAGCGGCATTTCCACGCCTTCGGCGGCCCCTATCCAAACCCGTCGGTCACCGGCGCCGCCGTGGCAGCAGTGACCCAGAATCTCGCCGTGCGCGCCGGTAGCTGCGTGGCCCCGCTGCACCATACCGCCCGCATCGCCGAGGAATGGGCGGTGATCGACAACCTGACCAATGGCCGCGCGGGTCTGGCGATCGCGTCCGGCTGGCAACCCGACGATTTCGTCCTGCGCCCCGAAAATGCGCCGCCCAACAACAAGCCCGCCATGTTTGACGCGATCCGCGATCTTCGCAAGCTGTGGCGCGGTGAGGCCGTGGGCTTTGCCCGCGCCGATGGCACGCTGCATGAGGTGGTCACGCAACCGCGGCCGGTGTCAAAGAACCTGCCGGTCTGGGTGACCACGGCAGGCAATCCCGAGACTTGGCGCGAGGCGGGGGCCAACGGGGCCAATGTGCTGACCCACCTGCTCGGCCAATCGGTGCAGGAGGTGGGCGACAAGATCGCGCTCTACCACGCCGCCCTGCGCGAGGCGGGACATGATCCGGCCGATTTCACCGTCACGCTGATGCTGCACACCTATGTGGCCGACAGCCGAGAGGAGGCCGCCCGCGTCGCGCGCGAGCCGATGAAGGATTACCTGCGCTCTGCCGCCGGGCTTATCAAGCAATATGCCTGGGCCTTTCCGGCCTTCAAGAAACCGAAAGGCGTGGACAACGCCTTTCAGCTCGATCTTGGCTCGCTGGAGGACGAGGAGCTCGAAGGCATCCTCGATTTCGCCTTCGAGCGCTATTTCAACGATTCGGGCCTCTTCGGCACGGTCGAGGATTGCGTTGCGCGGGTCGAGGAGTTGAAGCGCATCGGCGTCGATGAGGTGGCCTGCCTGATCGACTACGGCATCCCGGTGCGGCAGGTGCTCGAAGGGCTGCGCCCCCTCGCGCGGGTGCTGGAGCGGTCGAACACGGTGGGCGGCATCGCGCAGGATGACTTCTCCATCGCCGCGCAGATCCTGCGCCACAAGGTCACGCATCTGCAATGCACCCCCTCGATGGCGCGGATGATCGCGATGAATGACGAGGCGCGCACATCCCTCGGGCGGATCAACCACCTGATGCTCGGCGGTGAGGCGCTGCCGGGTCGTCTGGTGCAGGAGTTGCGCGGCCTCACCGGCGCGCAGATCACCAATATGTACGGGCCCACCGAGACGACGATCTGGTCCACCACCGGCCCTGCCGAGGACACCCCCGGCCCCTGCTCCATCGGCACGCCAATCGCCAATACGCAAGCGTATGTCCTGGACCGCGACATGCAGCCTGTGCCGGTCGGCCAGCCCGGCGAATTGTGGATCGGCGGCGATGGCGTAACGCGCGGCTATCTGGGCCGTGAGGATCTGACCGCCGATCGTTTCCGCCCCGATCCGTTCCGCGCGGCCGGGCGCATCTACGGCACCGGCGACCTGGTGCGCTGGCGCGCCGACGGGCGGCTCGATTTCATCGGGCGGGCCGATACACAGGTCAAGCTGCGCGGCTACCGGATCGAACTGGGCGAGATCGAGGCGGCCTTGGAGGGCTGCGCCGGCGTTGAGCAGGCTGTCGTGATCCTGCGCGAGGACACGCCCAATGATCCGAGCCTCGTGGCTTATCTGCGCGGCACCGCGCCCGAGGCCAAGGTCAAGGGGCATTTGGCACAGCACCTGCCCGCCCACATGATCCCTGCGCATCTGGTGACGCTCGACGCCTTCCCGTTGACACCGAACCGCAAGGTGGACCGCAAGGCGCTGCCAGCCCCTCTGCAGGCAAGCGCCCCGCGCCCCGCCAAGGTCGCGGCCCCAGTGACCCCCACCAGCAGTCTCGAACGCGAGATTGCGGCGATCTGGTCGCGCATCCTCGGCGTGTCCGGGGTCGGCGCGCAGGACAGTTTCTTCGACCTTGGCGGGCATTCCCTGCTTGCCGTGCAGGCGCATCGCGAGATCCGAAGCGCATTGGGTGTCGAGCGCCTCGGGATCACCGACATCTTCCGCTGTCCGAAACTGGCCACGCTCGCCGCGCGGGTGGCCGAGTTGCGCGGTGACGCCCCTGCCCCGGCCAATGATCCCGGACCGGCCCCGGCCACTGGCAACCGCGCCACCGCCCGGACCGAGGCGATGGCCAGGCGCCGCGCGATGCGCGCCGCGCGCCAGGGATGACAGAGACGCTCACCGCCGCCCTGCGCGCGCTCCTGCCGCCGGGCACAGCACTCGGACAGGCCGACCCCGCCGCCCCCGCGAGTGGCCTGATGCCCGAAGAAGCGGAGGCGATGAGCCGCGCAATTCCCGCGCGGCAAATGGAGTTCGCCGCCGGACGCCGCGCTGCGCGCGCGGCCATGGCGGCACTCGGCCTGCCCCCGGCCCCGATCCCGCAGGGTGTCGACCGCGCCCCGCTCTGGCCAGATGGCCTCACCGGCACGATCAGCCACGGCGCGGGGGCCTGCGTCGCCCTCGTCGCACGCAGGTCCGATATTGCGGGGCTCGGCCTCGACCTCGAACCGGCCACCCCCTTGCCCGAGGCACTGACCGATACGGTCTGCACCCCGCAAGAGCGTGCGCGCCATATCTCGCCGCTCGCAGCCCGGCTGATCTTCTGCGCCAAGGAGGCCACCTACAAGGCGCAATATACCCAAAGCGGTTGCCTGCTGGAGTTCCACGATCTGGCGGTCACGCTTGCCCCTGATGCCACCCGCTTCACCGCCACGCTGACGCGCCATTGCCCGCCATTCCGCCAAGGCACCGCATTCTCCGGCGATCTCGCGATCGCGGACCGGATCATCGTCGCTGTCGTAATCCTGCCCCGCGAGATCAACACAGTGTTTCCGGATCGCCGGCAATAAACTGTGGCGTAAATGTGGCCGGATCGCTAGATTACGGCAAAGATAAGACGTAATTCTGTCAGGACCGTTTGGGGGCATTCGGTCGACACGGCGCGCGGGATCACCCGCCTGACCTGTCGGCATGTTTTGGCCCCCGATCAGTTTTTCGTCGATGTGATGCAACGCGACGCTGATAGGTAGAGCATGAGTTCAATCAAATCCTTGCCCGACGTCATGCGGATGCTGCGCCGCAGGCTGTGGTTGATCTTGCTTGTGGCGTTGATCGGGTCTGTCCTGTCGGTGGTCGTCGCGCTCAGCCAACCCAAGGTATACGAAGCGACGGCGGTCATCCAGATCGAGACCCCGCAAGTCGACCGTGACGGTCGGGGCCAGATTATCGGCACCGATGCGCGCCACCGTGTCCAACTGATCGAGCAACGGCTGATGTCGCGCGATCATCTGATCGAGATCATCGACCGCCATGCGCTCTTTGCAGATGCCACCGCGATGCCGATCAGCCAGAAGATCTATCAGCTGCGGATCTCGGCCCGGATCACGCCAATCACCGTCACCGTGCCCGCCGGTGGCCCTGCCGCAAGCATCCCCTCCGGGCTTAGCGTCACGGTCAGGCTCGGTGATCCGCAAAAGGCCGCCGATGTCGCCAATGACTTTGTCGATACGGTGATCGCCCAGAACCGTGAACGCCGCCTCGACACCGCACGTGAGACACTCGATTTCTACAGCGCCGAGGAGGCCCGCGTCGAGGCGCGCATGGTGGCCCTGGAAGAGCAGATCGCCGAATTCAAACGCGCCAATGCCGATGCCCTGCCCGACAATATGGGGGCGATGCGAGACCAACTCGCGACGTTGCAAGAGACCCTTCTGGACATCGACCAGCAGATCATCGCCCTGGAGACCGAAAGCGTCCGGCAAAGGCAGGAAGTGTTTGACCGCCAGATCGGGCAATTGAGCGAACAGCGTGAGCTTGTCGCGCGCCGCATCGCCGAGATCGAGACCGCCGTCGAAGCCGCGCCGCGCGTCGAACGGGAACTGGCCGCGTTGATCCGCGCCCTTGGTCAGTTGCAAGAGCAGCTCGACACGATCATTCGCAACCGGGTCGAGGCCGAGATTGCCAGCGTTCTGGAACGTCGTCAGCAGCAGGAACGGTTCGAGATCCTCGAAACCGCGATTCCACCGGAATTTCCTGTCTCCATGAGCCGAAAGAAACTCGCGCTCGCGGGCGGGTTCGCCAGCCTCGTTCTGGGCCTCGTGCTGGCGCTGGTCTGGGAAATCATGAACCCGGTGCTGCGCACATCCGCGCAAGTCAAGGACGAGCTTGACATCACCCCGGTCGTGTCAATCCCGGTCGTCCGCGTGCGCGGCGAACTGCGCGCGCGCCTTCTAAGGCGCGCGGGTGCCGTGGTTCTGATCGTGCTGATCGTGCCGGTCCTGATCCGTGTGATCCAGGAACGTCTGATGCCGCTGCGCCAGCTGGGCGGCAACTGAACCGGATCAATAGCCGTAATGCGTGATATTCTCGCCTTCGGCGCGGTTCATCACCACCCCCAGTAGCGGCGTGTCCGTGCCAAAGCGCGCCTCGACATCGCGCACCTCCTGCGCCTTGCTGCGCCCGCCGCCTATGACCAGCAGCACGCCGTCGAATTGCGGACGGAACCCCAGAACGTCATCGTAGAACAGCGCGGGCGGCATGTCGAAAATCACCACATCGGGGCGCAGCCGCGCATAGAGATCGGCCAGCACCTCCGCCGTTTTCGGAGCCTGCAGCAGCTCTGCCGCGTAGGTTTCTGCCCGGTCATTCAGCCCGAGCGCAAGCTCGGTCCCGATATGCATGTCATTCTTCTGCGGTCTGACGAAATGCCGGTCCGGCAGCACGTCGCCGATCAGGAATCGCTCCATGTTGCCCGGATTAGCGATCCCGAAGTTCTGCGCCAGCGAGGGCCGGCGCATGTCGAGATCCATCAAAATCGTGCGCAGCCCGGATTGCCGGGACAGGCTGATACCGAGATTGGCCGCTACAAAGGATTTGCCGCAATCCGGGGTCGGCGAGGTGATCGCCACGCGCCGCCATCCCTTCTCCCGCAGGGTTGCCACGAGTTTCGTGCGCAGCACGTCGAAGGCCACATGCGCAGGGTCCTCGCGCGCAGCGGAAATGAGGCGGTTGCGCAAGAGGTGACGGCGATCGAGCGCGACGCATCGCAAATCCTCCCATGAGCCAGGCTCAGGCTCAGGCTCAGGCTCAGGCTCAGGCTCAGGCTCAGGCTCAGGCTCAGGCTCAGGCTCAGGCTCAGGCTCAGGCTCAGGCTCAGGCTCAGGC
>NZ_JBRJGR010000017.1:0-88745 GCF_053628595.1 Roseovarius sp. MBR-154 | reverse complement strand
GGAGAAATAATGTGAAGGACGTGGCCCTGAACTCCCCGAATGATAGCGATAGTCCCGCGTTCCTTCGCATTATCGCGTCCTCGCGATTACGCACCTTATGCGCAGCTGCGCATAACGTGCGGAAGGCCCCGGCATAGGCATCGTAGATGCCGCGCTGCTCCGGCGTCAGCGCATGCTCCAGCATCTCGTATTCAACGCCGTCATAGGAGAGCGAGCGTGCGGTGTAGAGGCCAAGGGACCGCAGGTCGCGGGCGAGGACCTCCATCGCGGCAACGCCGCCAGCTTCGATAGCTTGCACAAATTCCGCCCGCGTCGAAAACGGAAAGTCCTCGCCACCCCAGAGCCCGAGGCGCTGCGCATAGGCGAGGTTGTGCACCGTCGTGGCCCCTGTCGCCGAGACATAGACCACGCGGGCATTGGGCAGCTTATGCTGCAGACGCAGGCCGGCCCTGCCCTGCTGCGAGGCCGTGACATCGCCGCGCTCGCCTTTCGATCCAGCGGCGTTAGCCATGGCGTGGCTTTCATCGAACAGGATCACCCCGTCGAAATCCGCCCCCAGCCAGTCGACGATCTGATCGACGCGGGACTTTTTTGCGCCCCGCTCCTCGGAGCGCAGCGTGGCATAGGTGGTGAACAGAATGCCCTCCGAGAGCGGGATGTCGCGGCCTTGTGCAAAACGCGACAGCGGCGTGACCAGCAAGCGTTCCTGGCCAAGGGCAGACCAGTCGCGCTGAGCGTCCTCGAGAAGCTTGTCACTCTTCGAGATCCAGAGCGCCTTGCGCCGACCCTGAGCCCAGTTGTCGAGCACAATCCCGGCCGACTGGCGGCCCTTGCCCGCCCCGGTGCCGTCGCCAAGGAAGAAGCCGCGGCGGAAACGGACAGCGTCCGTGGCATCGTCGGGCGCGGCCGAGACCATGTCGCCGGTTTCATCGACAGTCCACGAGCCGGCGAGGTGCGCAGAATGCGCCTCGCCCGCATAGATCACAGTCTCAAGCTGCGCGTCAGAGAGCAGGCTCTCGTGCAGAACGGCGGCGGGCAGTTTCGGGCGGTAGGAAGGTTTCGGGGGCGCAACGGACGCCATCGCCGCCGACTGCACCAGCTTCGTCGGGTGCGGTGCCGCGTCGGGAATGTCGATGGCCTGAAGCCGGAAGGTCTCGTAGATCGCGTCGGAAAGGCGCGCGGTATTGGCCTCCTCAGTCGCATCGCGCAGCGCATAGGCCAGATCTTCGGCCTCGATTTGTGCGCTGGACTGGTGGGAACTGGCCGCAGGGGTCGCGCGCGATGTACCGATGGCAGCGCGCGTGGCGCGGGCAGGATTTCCCGGAAAGGGGGAAGAAGGGCCCTGCCCGGCGGGTGCGACCTGCGCCAGCGCAAGGCGCGGGGGGACGTGCGCAGTGATCAGCGAGAGCAGGCTGGCAACATCCAGCGAAATCGGGCGCGCCAGATCGGCTGTGATGCCGCCCGCCTCGCCACCGCGGCATTTGTCGAAGACCGAAATCCGGGTCTCGAAGCTGGTGCCGTGCTTGGCGAAGGCGGTACCGGACACCGCACCCGTAAAGACCAGATGCGCGGTCTCGGTCAGGCGGGCAAAGGTTTCCACCAAGGCGGGTGCGTCGGGCGCAAAACCCGCTCCCGTGATGGCGACCAGCCGTCCGCCGGGGACCAGGCGCGCGAGCGCCGAGCGCAGATGCCGGGCTGTCGCCTCGGTGGTGCGGGCGTCGACATTGGCCACCGCCGAGAATGGCGGGTTCATCAGGATGACGCTCGGGCGCAGATCCGCGTCGAGATGATCGTCGATCTGTGCCGCGTCGAAGCAAGTGACAGGTCGGCCCGGAAAGAGGAGGCGCAGAAGGTCGGCGCGGGTGTCGGCAAGCTCGTTCAGCAGGAGGCTGCCGCCTGCGATCTCGACGAGGATCGCCAGAAGGCCTGTTCCAGCCGATGGCTCGAGGACCAGATCGCGCGGTGTGATCTGCGCCGCCGCCAGTGCCGCCAGCCCCATTGGCAGGGGCGTCGAGAATTGCTGGAAGCGCTCCATCTCCTCTGAGCGCCGGGTATGCGTGGGCAAGAGGCACGATACCTTGGCGAGGATCGGCAGCAGCGCCGCAGGCGAGCCGGCCCGTGCAAGAAGCGCACGGCCAAATTTCCGCAGGAACAAGACCAGCGCTGCCTCGCCTGCTTCATAGGCCAGCTTCCAGTCCCAGGCGCCGGTCGCATCAGAGCCGCCGAAGGCGCGCTCCATCTCAACGCGCAGGTGCCGCGCGTCGATCTGGAAACCCTGCGCCAGATCAGGCTGCAGCGCCTCGGCCACGCTCAAGATCGCAGCCGACGTATCGGGGGAGGGGATGGGGACAACAGGCGCAAGCGCGCGCTCGGTCGCAAAAGGGGCGAGATGGGTCATCGGGAAACTCCGGAATGAGGGACAGGGTCAGGCCCGGACACCCTCTTTCGGGCACCCTCAGGCCTGACCTTCCCCGGCCCTCCTCTTCCTCTCAAACCCCATGATTTCTGCAGGCGGCTTGTTTTTGTTCCCGTTATGTTCTATTATGAAAGCCCAGCTAAGAAGGGAAATCCCCGATGGAAAGCACCACTTACGCCCTGCCCGCGACGCCAAAGCAAATCGCCTATGCGCGCGCGCTGGCCCTGCGCAACCAGACGCTTTTGCCGTGGGAGGTTCAGCAAGATCGGCGCTCCCTGAGCGCCTGGATCGACGCACAAGCCAAGCTCACACCCGCGACAGCGCTGGACAGCCTGCCCTCGTCCAAACAGGTCGCCTTCGCCGAACGCCTCGCCCGGATCAAGCGCCGCGCCGTGCCGGACGAATGTTTCCGCGACAAGGGGCTGATGTCGAAGTGGATCGACGGGAACAAGTGATGGGTGTCTGCTGAAACCCAGAGTATGAGGCGCAAGGCCGTTGCTCACGGAAGCTCTGGCGTAAACTTTTTATGACAGTAAGTATTTAATGTGGACAGCTTAGGGTTCTGACACTGTCGCGTTCGGAAGCAGATAATCCTCGAGCCGCTCGACCACCCTGAGGCAAATATCTGCAAACCGCTGTACATCCTCACCAAGCAGCGTGACGGTCTCACCCGGTTCGTGATCTTCTGAGAAGCTCGCATAGTGTTCGTCTGCCATGCCGAGATTGTGGCCGAGAACGTGGCGCTTTTGAATGTTCAGACGCAGATTTTCGATTTCGAGATCGTTCAGGCCGTCAAATGGGTCGATCCCAATCTTGGCAAACACACTCCTACCACGGTCAACATTCTGGAAAGCATTGCCGATCACTTTTTTGCCAATGAGTTTTTCGACCCTCTCGGGCAAATGCGTGCGAACCAAGTACGCATGAACCGTCTTCAGCGTCGCTTCAAAGGCGGTCAGAACATCTTCATGCGCGTTCCCCATGACGCGATAGGCAATCTCGCTTCTACCCTGTTCATCGAGGTCATCTGCCAGAGCAATCTGCTCCCCAACAATCTCAACCTCGCGACGAAAATGCATCGCTACGTTCGGTGCTCCGCAATCGGGACAGAACAAGGCGAGTGCGTAGACCCCGTAGGATCGACCGCATACTCCGCAATCTAGGCTGCGCAGCAAATCCTCTCGTATCGCAAGCGGTTCAACACGCCGCCGCGGCTTGTGCTCCATCTTCATGGAGATGAGGCCACCTTTTCCAAACTTGCGGTTGAAATCCTTGGCATATTCACCGAGCCAATCGCTCACATCATTTTCGACCAACCAGAGCGCGTGCTTTTTCACCGCCGCAATATCATCAGCGTGTGTGAATTCCTCATCATCAGCCATATGGCCGGAATACGGACAGACCGTTTGCCCCGGCCCCGGCTCGCGACGCATGCGAGACCTGTTAACATCTGAGATCGTACGCTCTTCTGGTGCCTCACCCACTAGGAAGAGACGCGGGGCAGCATCCTCCTTTGGGGAATAATGATACACCTTGCCCGAAGGACTCGTTGGCCTGGGCAGCGAAAGTTCCATTCGATCCTGCGTTCCGCCCGTCCGATACTTTTCAAGATTGCGAAGCCTCAAGTCCTTCATGTCCTGCCTCCATCAATCTTCTTTCACGGTCGTGCGAGGGTTACGCTTTGCAAACCCCTCAGTCACGAAACGTCCGGTTTTGGCGCTGTGCGCCGACCCGGTCGCGCCGCCGCCTGTCTTTTCATAGACCGTCGTGTTGGGGCTGCGCTTTCCGTGCGCCGTGGTGACGTAGCGGCCTGTGATTGCGCTGCGGTAATGCCCGTCGCCGCCTGATTTCTTTGCCATGCCCTCGGCCTCCATATCGTGTGCCAGAATCGATAACTGACCCAACATATACCATAGACGCCGCTCGGAACAAAGGTGGAACGAACCTCTCACTGCCCGAGAAGCTTTTCGCATAAAACCCGTTCCCATCGGAAAGGTTCCCTCAAGTTTTGAAAGCGGCATTCGCCCTGAGCGCGATCTCAGCACAGCGGTCCATCAAAACATCAAAGGGCTCTGGTGACGTGGCGAAGAGACCATCTTCGACCATCCGGCGGTAATCATCTGCGAGAACAATCAATGCCTCACCACTTGGGACCAGTTGAAGATGTCCAGCAATCGCTGCGTCGTAGTTGACTTTTTCGCCATCGGCGGCCTTTTCAGAGAAGAACATCGTCTTGTGACGAGCCACTGCGGCCGCGAGCGCCTGATCTTCGATGGCGGCAGCGGCAATGCCTGCCTCATCGAGCCTGGAAAGGTCGTGCCAGTGGCGCGAGAAGCGATCACTGCGCAGGCGGTTCTGCAAGCAGAAGACGTGGATCGCTGTCGCCTTCTCCCAGAACGTTCGCTCGGCATGCATGACACGGGGACGCGCCACCGGAAACTCCACGCCTTCAATCGCAGAAGCAGCATCGCAGACAATGTTGCGCGCAGATGCGGGCTCTCCGGTGGAGCGCGCCCCGAATTCCAGCATCACGCTCGGCGAAACATATCCCGTACCTTGAGCGAGGTTGGGATAGTTGATGAACAACTTGTCGCCGTCGAGGCGAAGCTCGGCTTCGATTCCATCCTGCTCGAGGGCTTGCTGCAAGATCGGCTGGACGGTCCCTGCCACCCATTCGGGCAACGCCTGTCGGATCCGCTTTGACCAACGCCGCTCTTCGCTGGATGAGACTGGCATGGCATCCTCACGACCATCCAGCAAATCCGGGATCAGCGCGCGGATATCAAAGGTCAGATCTACATCTTCGGAAAACCGGTCAATGACCTGATAGGCCTTCGAGAGCGAGGTGCCACCCTTGAAGACAAGGCTGGCACCGATGGGCGATCCGAATAGCTGCTGGATCGCCCAGACAACCCAGACGTCCTTTTCGAGCAGATGGCTCGGCCGCCCAAGCTGATCGGCTGCGACACCAAGCGCGTCCAGACGGTCGCCAGCGCTGAGGCGGAGGAACGCCTCAGCCATGGACCAGTTTCCCGATCATTTGTGCCAGCCAGGTCGGAAACTGCGGCGCGACAGTGATCAACTCCATCTTCGCTGTGTCCGTGAGCTTGGAACGCAGGATAGGCAGAGCGCCGGTCGCTTGCTCCGGCCCAAGCCAGGCAAGAGCACGCACGACCTGCCCGGAGGTCTTATTCCCAAGGGCCAATTGCCAGCGCGGCGCGTGGCGCAGCTCGACCACTTGGCGGCCAAGACTGAGTACACGACTTCGACCAGAGGTGAGATAGACCGACTGAACCGGCACCTGCGTCGTCAGGCCCAGGGCATTCGCAGCAGAAGCGCCGCTTGGGACGATCGTCTCGCCCCTCTGTGCAGCAAGCGCCTCGATCGCCTGTTCGGCCGAAGGGCTACGCGGGCCGAAGCGCGTCTGGACCGGGCGCATGTAGATCCCGCGTCCGGCCCGGATCAACTCTCCACGCGCGGCCAAGCGCGAGAGGGTCTGATCGACTGCCGCGCGCGACCCGAGGTGCAAAAGCCCCTTCGCTGCCAAGGGCACCCCCTCCGGCAACGTTGTTGCGACTTGCATAATGCTTTCAGTCATGCGCTCCATGATCGCTCCTTTGTCAGAAACATAAGCGGTTTTCTGACAGGTTTCAACTCTGCGTTCTCACCCAAACCGCCGCCCCCCTGCGGTGAAGGTGTATTCATTGGCGATGATGCCGTCCTCAACGGACTCGTCCGAGGTAAGGTGGTCGTATTCACTCTGTAGCTGACGGTAGAGCCAGCGGGCGAGATCGCGGATCGCCTCGGTCACAATCTCTTCGGCATCCTGGGTGGGCGGTTGCCAGGTCGGGCTGTCGCGGGTGACGTCCACGGACATGGTATATTCGTGGTAGTAGCGACCGCGGTGGCTGACCTCGGCAGCGAGCTGGTAGAAGTTGCGCCGCTGGATGGCCTGCAGCCGGTCGGCAATGCCATGCAGCGTCGCATCCTGGGGCGCATAGTCCCGGATGCGCGCGGCCGCGCCCTTGGTGTGGCTGAGGTATGCTTCAAAACAGGCCCCATCCCCTTGGCTCCAGAACCCAGAAAACCAGATGCAGGGCTTTGCCCGCGTCCCTCCGCCCATCAGCCGCACGGGGGTTGTTTTGAGCCGGACGCCGAGAATATCGCAGATGCGCTCGAAATCATCGTACACCGCGTCCCACCAATCATCATGGGGGCCAAGCTCGCGATACCAGCTGCGGGCCTTGTCCTTGGCCGCATCCGAGAGTTCAGGGAACTGGTAGACTGTTGTGCAAATGACCTCAGGCATGTGCGTCCTCCCCATTCAGCGCGGCGGCCAGCCATTCTTGCGTGCTGGTCGCGCCGATCAGTTTGCGCGCGCCCAGATCGATGACATGCGCGCCACCGCCGAACGCCTCAATGCGTGGCCGTGAGCAGGTCAGGGCGTAGCTGAACCCCCATAGGCCGGTGAGGTCGAGCTCTCCCGCAAGGCGCAGCACGAAACGGATGACCGCCTCAGGATCGCCGCTGTCACCATTGTGGATCCAGAGGGTCGATCCTAAAGAATCGGTCTGGATCAACAAATCAAAGCCGCAACACAGCGCCTCGGTCTCGGAATAGGCGTCGTTGCGCAGAGCGAGAAACGCTTCATAGGCGCGCGCCGCCTTGTCGGGCTTACCGACATCCAGCAGGCAGGAAAAACGGGTGAAATAATCCGCCATTGGGGTCTCCATAAGGAAAGGCCCGACCAATGGCCGGGCGTGTGGGTGTGATGGTGATGGTGATAGTGATGGTGATGGGTTGGGGCGATCAGGGGGGCGGCGTCAATCCGCGCCCACTGGCGTGGTCTCAGCCTGCAGGTTCGCGTGACTGGCCAGCATGGCGCGGTAGAACCGGTGGCGCGACGCCCGCAACGGGTGCATGCGCCGCAGGCTGGGATGCAGCGCCCGGATCGCCGCGCGCAGCACGGCGCAGGGTGTGGCGCTGACAGCCAGGCCAAGGCGCGCATAGGCCGGGTCCATCAGCGCGCGCCTGTTGGGTGTGGGTTGTAATCCAACAGGTTCGCGCGCGCAGCCGCATCAAGCGAGAGACTCCCATCGGCAGCCGGGGTCGTGCCCGAGGCTGCGCGCAGGTCCTGCAGCACATCGCAGGCCAGCCGCGTGATTGCGTCTGATAGCGGCAGCCTGTGAAGTGCGTCACCCGGAGTATCCGGGTCCAGATCGACATAGGGGATGTCCATATCCGGGCAGGCCACGCGCGTGGCATCGGCGAAGGCCGCGATGCCGGTGATCAGGCAGGTGTCATCATCACAGATGAAACTGGCCGCGACATGGGTGATGCCTGCACCCATCAGATGATCATAAAGCAAGGCCATATTGGCCGCGATCAGTGCGGCAATGCGCGCCTCGTTCGACGCATGGCCGGCATGGATCGCGCGAAAATCCGCGCGGGCGGGGGGCAGTGGGGCCATCAGCGTGGGCTCATTCTGGCGCATGGGTCTCTCCTTGACATAGCTGCGGGTCGACGCGCCCTTGCGAGGGGATGCACTCGGCTCTCCCCCGCAAGGCGCATCTCTCCTCATCCCTCCTCTGTCTCTCGAGCGTCACGCCGCGATCTGCAGCGCCCGGGCGGCAAAGGCGCGCCAGATCGGATCGACAAGGCGGGCATCCAGCAGATCAGCACGGTGACGCAGCCGCTGCGCCAGTTCAGGCTCGTGCCAGTCAATGGCACGGCCAGCCTGGGCGCGCAGCTGAACCGCCTCGGTCACGACGGCCCGCGCCTCAAGAGCATTGGCGACAGGGTGGCACCAAGCCACAGCGCCATGACTGGCGGCCCCGGCAAGAACCAGGCGCTGGTCGCAATCAAGGATGGCCAGAAGCTGCGGCGCTGCATCGGGGCCGTTGTCCACGGCAAGCTCAAACGCCCCCTGCATGGCATCGGCCAAGGTCGCAAAACGCTCAACGACCACGGGGGCAGCAGTGCCCGACATCAAGGCTGCAGGCGTCCGGCGCATCCGCGTCAGCGCGAAAGGCAGGCTGGGATCAGGAGCGACAGTCGGGCAATTTGGAACGGGCCCCATCGGACGCGGGCTCAGCTGGATAGGCAGGGGAAGGTCAAACATGGCAATATCTCCGACGGCGCGGGAAGCCACTCTCCCCGCCTCATCCGTCAAAGACCAAACCGCCACCCTCTTCCTCGAAGGGGCGACGGTGATGGATCTGGCCACAGCCTCAGAGTTTGCCGAGACCTCGCAGGCTCAGTTCCGTCCCGGCACCGACGATGATGTGGTCATGCAACGTCAGGCCGAGATACTTGCAGCCCTTCTGGATCTCATTGGTCATGCTAAGATCGGCCTCGGACGGCGTGGGATCGCCAGAAGGGTGATTGTGGATAAGGATCAGGGCGCTGGCGTTCAGCATCAGGGCGCGCTTGATCACCTCGCGCGGATAGACGGGGACATGATCGACTGTGCCGGTCGACAAAAGCTCATCGGCGATGATGCGGTTCTTGCGGTCGAGATAGAGGACATGGAATCGCTCGATGGGACCTCGGACGGTCAGAGCGCAATAGTCCATCAGCGCCTGCCAGCTGCCGATGACCGGGTTTTGGCTAAGGTAACGGCCGAGGATATCGCGGGCCTTGAGGATGACGGTTTCTTCCTGGGGGGTCATGGGCGTCTCGCTGAAATGCGCACGCCGACGCCCCTGTCCTTTCGGGGCAAAGCCAACGGCGTGCATGTTGAGAAAAAGGTGCAGCGGCCGCCCCGGTATCGGGCGATCGCTGCATGGGCGTTTGGTCAGCCGACCCGGTCGAGCAGCTTTTTGGCGCGCCCTTCCATGTCGAGGCGCGTATCCTGCTGGGTCTTGTCGCGCGCAAGCCGCGTGATGCCCTGCACGAAGTCGAAGATGCTCTCGGGCGGGCGGCCCTCTTCCATCAGCACCTTCTCGATGATCTTGCCGGACTCCGCCTTCGAGAAGCCCCGCTTGCGCAGGAAATCCGCGCGATCATCATCGCTGCGCGCCACGATCTGCCGCCGCGCGGCCTTGATGCCATTCACGAACCCCTGCGGCGAGGAATTGGCAAACCGCGTCAGCGCCGGGGCCGCCTCATGTGCGAAGCGCGACGCGGCGTATTTCGAGTGGCGGATCCGGATCTCCTGAAAATCCTCGACGCCCCAGAGGTTGCGGTTCTGGCAGACAGCCCGCAGGTAGAAGCTCGCCATGCCGAGCGTCTTGGCTCCGACCTCTGAGTTCCAGCAGTAGAAGCCCCGAAAGTACAGATCAGGGGAGCCGTCCGGCAGCTTGCCCGCCTCGATCGGGTTGCGATCATCGACCAGGAACAGGAAGACATCGCGGTCCGAGGCATAAAGCGTAGTCGTGTCGCGGCTGATCTCGACATCAGGGTTGTAGACCCCGGTCGACCAGTCGAGCACGCCCGGCACCTTCCAGCGCGTGTCGCCCGTGCCATTGCCCGCGATGCGCTGCACCGCCTCGACCAGTTCGTGGTCATGGATGCGGCCATAATCGGGGCCGGTCACCGCGCGCAGTTCCGTTCGGCCATCTTCAGTCTCAAAAGTCTTGACCTGCTCGGCGCGATGATTGGTCAGACCGTACTGCAGGTTGATGCCCGCCAGCGGCGCGGGCAACTGCCGCAGGTAGGAGGCCGGGGCGCCGACGATGCTGGCAAGCTGGCCGAACGCCCAATGCGTGGGCGCGACCGGTTCTTGCGCCTTCGGCAGCATCAGGTGCAGCCGCTCGGGGTTGTCGCGCGCGGCCTCGACCCGGATGTCCGCCGTCTGCACCACACGGGTGCGGCTGCGTTCCGACCGACCCTTCACATTGGCCCAGAGATCGTCGAGCGACAGATACCGCTCGTCATCGGGCCGGTTGAACCATTCGGACGACACCCGCCCGTTCCGCTCACCCCGGCTCACATCCACTTTCCAGCCACCAGCCCGCGTCGGCTGCACCGGATCCAGAACTTCTACAACGCCCATCGGCATTCCTCCGTGACAGGCGCCGGGAGCCACTCTCCCAGCCCTCAACCCGTCACCGGGAAACCGGCACTCCTCTTCCTCTCGACAATAGAAGGCTGTAGGCTCAAAAGCGTGAAAAGGAGCAGATACGTTGACAGCGACTCAAAGCAAATTCCGGCGTTACCGTCGATTTGAGGTTGCTGAATTCGATTGCCCGCAGCACGTATTCCCGAAACACAGCCATGACGAGTTCGTCATCAGTGCCAATATTCGAGGGCGCGAGAACGTCACGCTAGACAGAAAATCCCATGATGTAACCACGGGGCAACTTACTCTCTATAACCCGGCGCAGGTCCAAAGCAGCGAGGCTGCTTCCAAGGAGTGGGCTTTCGCCTCCATCTATATTGCGCCGTCGGACTTTTCGTTTCTGACTGGCGCAGACGAGAATGTCGTTTTTGAAGATCAGTTTCCGCAATCTCCGGCTCTGACGGATGACCTGATCTATTTTGTGAATTCGGCACTGAGGGCTGAACAAACTGAAGCTGATATTGAGCTTGGGCTTGCCGAATTCCTGCTGCAATTGATGGAGCTTTCTGGCTCTGCTCCTTCGCCGACGGAACCCTTGAGGCCGCATCAGATTCATTCGATCGCAACGCGGTTGCTGGATGAGATTTCGAGCCCGCCATCCCTCGATGAGATCGCACGCGAGCATGGAACAACGCCGGTGAACATCGTCCGCGCGTTCGCCGCCTCTTTCGGGGCTCCGCCTTTTGTGTGGCTCAACATGAAGCGCATCACAGAAGCGCGGCATCGACTTCGCCGGAAGCAAGCATTGGCTGATGTCGCCTATGCACTGGGTTATGCAGATCAGGCGCACTTCACCCGCCGGTTCAAGGCCGCAACAGGGATGACACCCGCCCAGTTCGCTCGCATGAAATAGCGTTCAAGACCAGCACCTCCCAGGAGGTCTAGATCCTCGCAAAAAGAGGATCACACATGCTCAGTCTGTTTCTGTCTGCCTTCCTTCTCGGACTTCTGTTCAACGCGGCTCCGGGCGCGATCTTCGCGGAAAGCCTTCGCCGTGGTATCCGGGGAGGCTTTTCACCAGCATTCGCGGTGCAAATCGGTTCGCTGGTCGGAGACTTCACTTGGGCTGTTCTCGGCCTGCTCGGAGCCGCGGCGCTGTTCACGCTGCCCAAAGTCGAGCTTCCCTTGGCTCTCGCAGGGGCCGCGTTGTTGTTCTGGCTTGCATGGCAAAGCCTGCGCGATGCCCTGTCGCCAGTGCCGGAGTTCGACCCATCGTCAGGAAGGGCGGGATCTGCCTTCGTTGTCGGGGCCGCACTTTCGTTGTCCAACCCGCTGAACATTACGTATTGGGCTGCCCTGGGAGGGACCGTGACGACGCTCGGTGTCGCCGAGCCGGGATGGACCGCCTTCTCGGTCTTCCTCGGAGGTTTCATGCTGTCGTCGATCCTGTGGTGCTTCGTGTGCGCCGGCCTCATTGCGGCGAGCCGGCGCTACGTGGGTCAGGTACTGTGGATTTCGATCAACGCTGGTTGCGCGATCGGTCTGGCGATCTTTGGTTTCATGGTCGCCATGAACGCGATTACCGGCAACTGGGAAAGGTTCGGCGTGGCACTGTGACTTCGTCAACCGCTACCCAAGGACCGAAGGGTAAGGCCCGGCGGGTTTCCCCACCGGGCCTTTTCGAGAGAGACCCCGTTCTCAGAACGGGATCTCGTCGTCGCGGTCGACCAGCTCTGGGTTTTCGGTCTCGGCCGACTTCGGGCGGCTCAGGAAGTCGACCTTCTCGGCGATGATCTCGCAGCCGTAGCGGTCGTTCCCCATGCTGTCGATCCACTTGGTGTAGTGGATGCGGCCGTGGACGAGGACCTTCATGCCCTTTTCGCAATGCTCCGCGACCGTCTTGCCGAGACCGTTGAAGCAGGTGATCCGGTGCCATTCGGTGTCCATGACCCGGTAGCCGTTCTCGTCGCGCAGGACGCGACCTTCCGAGAGGCGGGGACGAGAGGTGGCGAGGCTGAAGTTGGTGATGTTGGTACCGCCCTGGGTGGTGCGGGTTTCGGGCTTTTGGCCGATGTTGCCGGCGAGGATGACGATGTTCTGCATGGTAAGCTCCTGTGTGTCCTGTCTTCGGGACCGTCCCTTCGACAAGACCCGGAAAAAGCCCGTCGGGTGACGCGCGCACGGTGGACGGAACGGACGCCGGAAACCCCCAGAGGACCGGGGTGGAGCGGGCCGGACGCCACAGGCGGCCAACACGGCCCGGGCTGACGCGGGGTTGCGCGCAGGAGACCGAACGGGATTAGGGGATTGTCAGTCGAAGGGATGGCCCAGGAGACAGAGAGGCGCGGGGAGCCCATGCCAGACCCTGTCATCCCGGCAACCGGGACAGCTTGACCCCCAGTTCAGCACCTCCCTAGCGACGAAACGGCGACCAACAGCCTTTGCCACCCCTGCCTTCCGGGAGTTGCGGCAGCCTGCCGCGAAGGGCTATCGATACCGGGACATTCAGGACAGGGGCCGCATCAATGGCTGATTACGATCTCGAGGCACTGTCGCTCGGCGAGCTGAAGAAAATGCCTCAAGGACGTCGCCAAGGCGATTGCCACATTCGAGGATCGGCAGAAGGCGGAAGCCCGCACCAAGGTCGAATCTGTGGCCAGAGAAATGGGCTACTCCCTGGCCGAACTGGTCCGGACAGATAGCAAGGCCAAGCGCGCCCCAGTCGCACCGAAATACCAACACCCTGAAAACCCAGCGCTCACCTGGTCCGGTCGTGGGTGTAAACCGCAGTGGTTCGTAGATGCGCTGGCTGCTGGCACAACTTCTGGTCATCTGGAAATCCGCTGAAAGATCACCAACCCTGCGACTGAAGAGCCCGAGGCTGGTCGTTGGCCCACCCATTATTTGGGCCTGGCGCTGCGTATGATAGAAGCGGCCTCAACTGAGCCGTCAGCGTGGCTGACCTGCCCCCGTCGAGCGACCGTCACAGAGGGCGAGAAGCAGGCATTTACTGAGCATACAACATGGATTCGTTAGAGCTTGAAAAGCTGCCGTTGTGGTGAGTTCCTGAAACTCTCCTCCTAATTGCTAGTAGAAGACAACGGCAGGCACTATATTATGTGTAATTCGGCGCAGCGATGGCAAGGTATAGACGATGAGTGACGATGACTCCGACGATGGGAAAGCCAAAGGTATCGACATTTCCAAGGTTGGCGGAGAAATGAGCGATGAAGAACGCGCGGCGGCGGATGAACGGCTGAGGAAGCAGTTCAAAGAATTGGCGGAAGGCAGCGCCGCAATGAAGGACGCCCTGCGCGATATCGGCGGCGCAAGCGCTATTCGGGAAGCCATGGCGTCCGCAAATCGTTTACAGGACGCCATCAAAGCCAGCGGCATTGGTAGCATGCAAAATCAAGTCAGAGAAGCCATGAGCAGCTTAGCGACGAGCGGTATTCAGGATCAACTATCCACCCTGACGGGTGCAGGTGTCATGGATCAGTTCAACGCCGAACGGGAGGCGATGGAAGAAGTCCGGAAAGCGGCACTAGGGGGTTTGCCAGAAGGCTACATGGACCATCTGGTGGGCGCTCAGACAACGGCTGCTCGATTGATTGAAGAGATGCGTGAGAACCATCGCTTAATGTTCCAGCATGTCGACATCTTCGCGGATTTGCGGCGTTCGATTGAGGCGGTTACTTCTTTCGATCTGGATAGCGTTCTCAAAATCCCGCGTATGGATAATTTACTAGATACTTTGGGCATTGATCGTATCGGGTCCGCCTTGGCAGCCGCCGACGCGGCAAGTATTCTCGGTTTTCCATCAGCCTTCAATGACGATATTCTTGCAGTAACATCGCAGATTAATGGACAGATGTCGGCGCACAGGATGGCGCAAGAAGCCACTTCAGCGGCGCTAGGGCTAGGTATCACCGAACGGCTGGAAGAGATGCTGGCGCGCAGCATAGCGGCCCAAGAAACTCTTGTTGACGAATATCGTGAAGCAGCCAAAGACGCGAAAGTTGAAGCGGCTTTTCATCGCCGGAACGCCACGATTTCCACGATTATCAACCTGTTGATGTTTCTTTTGGCTCTGGCCCTGCAAATTGAAGAGCGAATAACTGATAGAGATGAAGCGGTTCGGGCCAATACAGAGGCGGTGCGCGAGTTGCAGCAATCGTTTGATGGTATGGCGTCCCAGATGGAACGCTTGCGGGTGCAGGCAGAGTCTGCATCTGCGGAGGAACAGGCTGCTGATGCGGCTATCACAGACCTACTAAGAGAAATCGCTAATACATTGGCAGAGCAATCGGATATGGAGGGGGAAGACGCTGACGCAGAGCCTCCCCCGGCTGACTAGATAGTTTGTGAATAGGGACGAGGGCGCGTCAGCGGCTCTTTTCATAGGTTCGGAAATGTCCGGTCTCACGGGTCGCAGCGCGGCGGCAGTCGTCTAAGTTGGACAGCGACTTTGGCCCGAACACGTCGAACATCCTGACTTTGTGGCAGCCGCGCTGCAACTAGCACCTCTGCGGCTCCGGGCGTTTGGCGCTGCGCCATCAAGCATCCGCAGTTCCTCACCGGCGCGACGACGCAGCAGGAGGTGCTTCTGCGCCTCCGCGTGAGGCTGCGGAGGTAACCGTGGGCCTAAGCCCACGGGTCAATCTCAACCAGCACCTGAACCTCGTCGCCGTCGATTTCATCGGCGGGGACGGCGCCGAAGGTTCCATCCCCTGCCTGGAAGACGACGATCGAGACCATGAGGGTGGCGGCGAGAGAGGCGGCGAAGGCGTGTGCATCTTTGCGGGACATTTGTTTGGCTCCTGTCTTGGAGGCGGGGAACCATCCCCCGCGCGACAGGACCTCGAAGGCCCGAAGACTGGCTGACATCACCGGGTGCGTTCGGCTCGTCCGAATCCGCCCGGCGGCACGGGCTTGCCCGTAGTCCGACCCCTCGCGGGTTGATTTTGAGCCCAGGATTCGGGCCAAGGAAGGGAATGGCGAGCGGGGGATGGTCCCTTAACGTCAGGAGCCGGTTGTCCCGCTGATGCTTGGAACGCCGCCAGCCTCCCGGCCACGCTCTTGGTTGAAGACGTCCTTCCTTGGGGATGAATCCTTTGATGCCCCGCGAACTCAAAGGACAGGGTTGTGATGGATGAGAGGCCCGCACTTTGGCAGGCCCCTCGGTTTCAGTTGGGCTCAGGCGGCCAGGTCCGCGCCCCCTGCCCTTTCGCTGTTCTCATCGCCGACGATTTCAAGTCGCGCGTTGAGGTATCCTTCCTTGGCGATCCAAAGCTCGGCCACGGTAATGGATTCCGCCAGATGCAGCAGCTCCGTGTTGCCGCCGAAGTCGAGAAGCACGCGGACCTGTCCGGGCTTCGGTTCCTCGGCCACTTCGAAGACGAGGGTGCTGTCAGCAGAATGGCTGCGCATGATGGTCACGAGGATCACCCCGTCCGAGGAGAAGTTGCCCTCATGCAGCGTGAACGACGCGGGAGCCGTCCAGGTCGGATAGGACCGGGGTGGCTCCTTTTTCACAAGGCGCCCAACGCCGTTCGAGCGCTGCCAGGCCGCCAGCTTCTTCGTGAAGCGTGCCGGGGGCTTGGGACTGCCGTCAGTGTAGCGAATGAGCGCCCCGAGGGGCGCGGTGTCGATGATGGTTGTTGCAGACATGATTCCTCATTCCGAATGCGAACAATCGCACTCATCTTATTGATATCGTTACGTTATAGGGTGATTGGGGGCGGAAAACCCGCCCCCCGCTGGATCACGTTACTCCGCGGCCAGCATCGACGCGCTTTCAGCAGGCAGGCCATCCGTCAGGAATGCAGGAAGGTCAGCTTCACTGACGCTGTCGGCCACTTCAGCATCGACATCCGCCCCCTGCCCTTCGGCATGGTCCTCACCATCCAGCGCCACGAGATCGTTCCGGCGCAGGACCTCGGGCAACCAGCCACTGCCCTTCAGCAAGCGCTCGGCCTCACTGGCCATCTCGCCTTTCTTCAGGTGATCAAGGAGCTGGGCAGTCCCCTCCCCTTTGGCCTCGCGCACGGCCTCGAGGATGCGGGCCTTGGGCACGCGGTTGAGATAGGTGTCGACCGTCGGCTCCCAGCCCGCCTCGACCATGTCGAGATCTGTCGCGCGCGCCACGAGATCGGCATGCGCCATCCGCCGGGTCAGACCGCCAGCAGAGATGCCTGCTCCGTAAGGGTTGACCTTCTCATGCAGCGCGTTGACACCGAAGCTGAGGCAATGCGCCAGCAAGGCCATACGGCTGCCCTGGTCAAGGACCGTCAGATAGTCCCAGAGCGCGGCATCGTCGCCAAGCGGCAGATCGGCTTCCCATTCCGCATGACGTTCGTCGACCAGCTTGGCCACCACACTGTCCTTCAGATCGGGCGCCTGCGCCGACATGTAGACCTGACGAACGGATGCCTCGAGACAGCTGCCCGAAGCTGAGGAGGTGCGGAAGGTGTCCGTCACCAGCTTCAGAAGCAGCAGCGTCAGCGCGACATCCGGCGAGCGCCCGATCGCTTCACGCAGCGCCAGCGTCCGGTGGGCCGTCAACTCCATGACCAACCGCTCGGGTAGTGGCTTCAGCGCTCCCTCATCCTCATCCTCCGGCAAGTCAGCTCCGATCGGCTGGCCACCCGACATGATGACGGTTCCGCCATGAGCGGCACTGACATGGCCATCGGTGAGATCACGATAATACCCCTGCCCCGTCACCGCAGGATCAGTACCATCCTGGACCGCGGTCTCCTCAACGGGCTCATCCTCTGGGCGCACATAGCCGCGATAGATTGCAAGCGCGCCGTAGCGGTCGAGCGTGACGAACGCCCCTGCCCGCCCGATCTCTGTCTGATCGAAGATCAACGGCCGGGTCTCGATCTTGTCCATCTCCGTTTCCAACACGCCAAGCTGCGTGTCGACCTCGTCGGGGATTTCATCCTGACCCGCGCATTCCTCTTCCAGCGCCCGATACTCGGCGAGCAGCTTGGCATGGGCTGCACCTTCGTCATCCGTCATCGGTGCCGAATCGCCGGACAGAGACCGCAGGCCGTGGCTGTAGCCGTAGGGCAGGTCAAGTGCGACCTCGATCCACTTCCAGCCCTCAACCGCAACCGTCTCAGCCTCGGCCTGGAGTTTTTCCGTCACCAGCCGATCGAGCAGGGCAGGGTCCTCGAGCCAGCCACCTTCATCGCCCTGAAAGAGGTCATGCAGCATCGTGCCGCCCGCCGCTTCATAGGCCTCAACACCCACAAAGACCGCACGCCGATCGGACGCCCGGACCGAGGTCTCGGTCAGCATGCGCCGGATCTGGAATGGCTCCTTGTTCCAGGATGAATGGATCACATCCCAGACCTGAACCTGACGCGCGTGATCGGGGTTCACGGTGAAGGCCATGAGCTGCTCCAGCGTCATGCCATCCTCGGCGTAGATCTCAAGCAGGGCAGGGGCGACGGAGGCAAGTTTCAGGCGCTGCTTCACGACCTGCGGCGT
Source organism: Roseovarius sp. MBR-154 (assembly GCF_053628595.1). Classification (NCBI taxonomy): domain Bacteria; kingdom Pseudomonadati; phylum Pseudomonadota; class Alphaproteobacteria; order Rhodobacterales; family Roseobacteraceae; genus Roseovarius; species Roseovarius sp. MBR-154. The sequence goes on along the minus strand of NZ_JBRJGR010000017.1, from coordinate 70,827 downwards.
CACGAAGAAGGCCGCAGCAATCTCTGCGTCGCTTTGGCCCTTGTCCCGCAGCGCCACAAACGCGCGGAATTGATCGAGCGGGTGCAGGGCGACGCGCTGCATATTTTCCGCAAGGGAATCGTCCTCGGCCAGGATCGCGGACCCCGCATCCCGCACGATGCAGGGAATGGGCGTGGTCTTCGCCAACCGCTTCTGCTTCACCAGCAGGGACAATGCTTGGAACCGGCGGCCACCGGCTGGGATCTCGAACTTGCCGGTCTCGGTCCCATCGTCAGCCAACACGGGCCGCACGCTCAGGCTCTGCAACAGACCGCGGCGGGCGATGTCTTCGGCGAGCTCCTCGACGGACACGCCAGCCTTGATGCGCCGCACGTTGGACTGACTTAGCACCAGCTTGTCGAAAGGGATATCCCGCGAAGGGGACAGGGTGATTTTCTGGACAGCTTTGGTCATCAGTTCTTCTCCACGACGGGCGTCGGAAGCCACTCTCCCGATCTCACTTCCCGTCACCCTCAAACCAGTCCTCCTTTCCCTCTCGATGACCTTATGGTTGGAACTATCTGGGAAAATTCGCCGGAGGATCGAAGACTACGCTCAATTACAAGCTGGTTGAGTGAGCATGATAAGACCATCACATCCCTTGCCTCATCATCGCGTCTAGGTAGGCGTTGGTGTTCCTCACCTGTCCTGTGCTGGCTCTCAAAATTAATTCGTCGAGTGCAATAATGAGCTGCCCTGGACCTCTTTCTCTAAGGTGTCTCATGATCCTGCCTTGTTCTATTCTCAGCAATTTCCCGACATCAGCCATCATGTTCACAACGGATTGATGATCTCTTGGTTCATTTGGGAAGAAGTCTGATACGTTCTTCAGGTCCGTCCAAGCCATAGTTTTTGGATCTCGGCGTTCATTAAAACCAGAGCTGCTGCTAGCACCTGTAGTATCCTTTTTTATATTCAATCTTGTGGGCTCTATGTGCCGGACATTTTGTCCGTCGTCGCCGGACAATTGGTCGGGCATCGTTTCCTGAGCGTCACGGTTTCCGGCCGGAAACTCTCTGATGGTCTCTCCGGCCAACTCTGCCAACTTCGTGATAAGTTCTATGATTTCGTCGGCTTTGAGAGTTGCACGGCGTAGGATGTTGCGCACGTTTTGGAGAAATGTGAATGTCTCATCATCGTTTGCTTGGCGTAAAGCTTCGACGCGAAGAGCCAGCGCCTCCGCCCTGAGTGACCGTAGCTCTTCCTGATCGCCGACAAGCTGTTTTGCGTTTTCTGTGAGTTCACTTTCCCGATCAAACATTGGCTGTAGATCGAAGCCAAAGGCATCTTTGATCAATCCACCGTAGCGAAGAGGGAACCGTTTGCGGGTTGCGCTATCCCTGCGTTGGATCAAATTGGCGTCCACGAGGCGTCCGATACACCGTCGGATCGTTCTCTCGTTCAGACCGTTCGTTCTCTCAGACAACGATGCGTTTGAGGGGAAGACGGTAGTCATTGAAGCTGTTTGTCCGGCCTTCTTCGGCATGAAGCTGATTAAGGCCTGCAGTGTCACAAGATCATTTGGTGTCAAACCGAGTTCTTTGCGAAGTGTTCGGATCGGCTCGATGACCCTGTACGGGTTCGTACAGGGTACAGGAGATCGTTCCGCCAAGGCGGGTGAGTGAGAAAATACCTGTCTCATGATGATGTCGGCTGAAAAAGCTTCCCCGTTCACCGCGAACGGTGTTGAAAACGATTCGGCTTCGGGGTATCAATCAGGTGTCTAAGCTAATCGAGGCCCTTCGGAAGCACTGCTTTCGGGGGGTCTTTCCTTTTCTGGCCTGTCCTCCTTTCTGCTCAGTTTTCGTTATCGTCTATGTCAGGACCATCAAGATCCTGCTCCCTGCCGGAGACTGGGTTACCTATGGGTTCCATTTTCTCTGGGGTAGTGATCTGCCCCGGACCAGCGGCCTTCGCGTTCGCCAACGCGATAAGAGCGGCCTCTGGATTCTCAGAGATCCACTTATGAAGCCCGTCATCTCCGTTCTTGACGGTGATGATCACGTTTCTCTTTGTGACCTTCACCATCCCGAGTTTTGTCTGAATTGCCGATGGGGCAGGGGGCTTGTGCTGTTTCAGGAGCCCTTCGAAGACCGCAAAGCGTTCGTCGGAGGTCTTGCCTGAACCTCTGGATTCCATGAGAGCATCATGAAATTCTCGGTTTCCGGCCGGAAACCCTTCATCTCCAGAGAAGCCAAGGCTCTCATAAGACTTTGCGGCAGCATACCAACGATCCCGCCCAACCCCGGGCGCCGCCCCGATCTTTTGGATGAGTTCAGTCGGAATACAGGAAGTGACTTGTTTCATGCGAGCAAGTCCCGTGAGCTTGTCACCGGCTTTCCTGGCTTTCTGATCGATGTTGAGGGCGTCACAGACCAGCCCCTCATCCTTGCCGGACTCTATGAGAGAACGTGCAAACAGGGCTTTCTCGATCCAGCTGAGGTCTTTTCGGAAGCTGTTCTCTTGGCCTTGTGCAAGAATCGCTTGATCCTCATCCAAGCCTCTGATGAGAGCCTTGGCGGGCTTGCCGATAAGTCGAAGGGCCGCTAATCGCCTGCGCCCATAGATGATCCTGTATCGCCCCCCTTCGGGGCTAAGAAGTATCGGGATAAGCTGTCCCTGCTTGTCAATGCTTTCAGCCAGTTCCCTGATGTCATCTTCGTCATCCAGGGCCAGACGATCCTGGAACTCGGAATCATCAATAAGGTCGGTACTGATTTCTTGAATTGAAGATTGTGCCGCATCCTGAAGAGAACGGGCCATTCCCGAAAGGGCAGGGGCTCGTGACTGGGTTCGAGTCGGAGAAATCGACGAGTTCTCCTGCTTTTCTTCATCCTCGGGAATGTCGAATGTGACTTTGCGGGCCATTACTTGCGCCCCCATGCCGTTTTGATGAGCCCTTCGACCTCCGCCACAACCCCGTTGATGGACTCGATAGCCCGATCGTACGTCTGGCGATGAAAATCCGTTCTGGCGATCTCGAACAGTGTCTGTTGCGTGAGCCCAGCGTCAGAGACTGCGGAGGATTTCAGGAAAGGCTGTGTAAGAACGTCATCCGTGAACATGGTCCGCAGGAATGCCGCCATCTGGGTTTGGGGGCCGTCATTGGGCTCGAAACGAGTGATTAGAAACCTCATGAAATCCCAGTCGGGCGATGCGCCCACATCAGCAATTGTTGCCATGAGGCTGGATGTGAGCTGCAGGAATTGGGCCATCGAGGCGACGTCAAGCATGCTTGGAATGACAGTGACGACTAGGGATGTCGACGCTACCAAAGCTGATAGTGTGGTAAACCCGAGTTGGGGTGGGCAGTCGATGACGACAATGTCGTAGTCTGTCTCGACTTCATTAATGCAAAGGGCAAGCCGCTGATAGAACGGCGGCCTGATATTGTTTCGAAGGGCGTGTGCGGTTTCGGTCTCGAACTCAGAGAGCAGCAATCCGGCCGCAGCTAGATCGAGGTTGTGGAAATACGTTTTGCGCACAACGTCTCTAAAGGGGATAGGGTCCTCGTACCGTAGGGCATCGTACACCGTTCCGGCTTCAGGGAAGTCGATTTCCGGCCGGAAACCGAACATGGTGGTCATTGAGGCTTGCGGGTCGAGATCGATTGCCAGAACTCGATAGCCGTCAAGGGCGAGCTTTTGGGCCAAATGGATCGCTGTTGTCGTCTTTCCGGCGCCCCCTTTGAAGTTGGCGATCGAAATGATCTGTATATGCTCCCCTTCCCGACGACGAGGAACGATATGCTGGAACTTGGTACTTGACCGAGCAATTTCGTGGCGCGCTATGTCGATCTGCTCTGCAGTGTAGAACCTGCGGCCGCGGGCATCGGTCTCGATGTCACCGAGATCGAGCTTGTCCTCGAAGAACATCTTCCGCAGAAAATCCTGGCTTACCCCGAGGATCTGAGCAACCTCCGTGGATGAGAACCGTCTGAGAGCCTTTCGTTCATCAGGTAGAAACGACTTGCGCATATTTACATCAAGCGATTTGCTTAGACGTGTCGCCATCGTTTGGATCTTTTGATCCATTCTGATCCGCTGCTCGTTCATGCCCGTCCCGCCGCCCGTCTTCCGGGTCTATCTTGAGAAGGAACGCAAAACCGCCGGAAACTGACGGTTGGCGTTCTTCCGCAAAAATGTCAGGAAAGCGTTTGACAGGCAAGGATTTTTTCAAATGGTAGGCCGGTGCCCGATGAAATCATTTATTTACAATGACTTATCTTATTTCATGGCTCCAGCGCGTCAAGTGCTTGTGTCGCTACCATCTCTTAAACGCAAGATGTACCCGATTCACATAGGCGGTTTTGCTTCCAAAGAACGAATCTTCGTCTCTTAAATCATTCCCAGCTTCTCAGCCCGCTCCAGTAGCATCTTAACCGAAGAAGGCTGCCATCTCGTTCGGCCACGTGGTGTGCGTTCGCGCATAGATTCCAGCCGTTCACAGATCGCTTGAAGCGTGATGTCGGGATCTGCGCCCTTGATGCCAGCAATAATGGCGGGCAGGCGATCGTCCGTTTCGCGGCGCCCGGCGCGGGCCAGCACCTCGGTAGGCAAGAAGCCGTCGCGGACATAGGCCTTCACAGCGCGCAAGAGACGACTTTGGGTCCAGCGACGCGCCTCGGGCAAGGGGCCGTTGATGATGCGCAGCACGTCCTCCCAAGCCAAGTCGGGTCGCAACCGGCGCACATGGGGCACCCAATCTTGTGCCGTCTTGTTCAAACGCTCCATGTAGCCGTCCTGTCGCGCCAGCCGCACTTTGCGAAGAGCAGCAGGGTCTTTGGCACGCAGCCCAGGGTTCCCGCCCACGCGGCCCTTTGTGCGCGCGCTGGCGAGGCCGGCCTTGGTGCGTTCCCGGATCAAGGCGCGCTCGAACTCAGCCGCAGCGCCCAAGACCTGCAGCGTGAACTTGCCTTGCGGTGATCCGGTGTCGATCGGGTCCTGAATAGAACGGAAGAACGCACCCTTGGCCTCGAGCCGCTCGATCACCTCCAGCAGATGCGACAACGACCGCGCCAGGCGGTCGATCCGCACGACGACGAGCGTGTCGCCCTTGCCGATGCGCTCCAACACCCGCGCAAGCACCGGCCGCGCACGATTGCCGCCCGAGGCTTGCTCCTCAAATATCTCGACGCAACCTGCAGTCTTCAGAGCCTCTGACTGGGGCAGGGGGGTTTGATCCTCGGTTGATACGCGGGCATAACCTATCAGGGGCATCAAAACAGGCCGTTTGCAGTTTCATATACCGCCAATAAACGACATGGTGTGATTGCGGCGGTCGCTCTCCAGTGGCGAACGAGGTCCGGTATGTTGGCCTCATGGATATAAGCCGTGAGGAGAACGACCTATGGAACATTATGCTGGCTTGGATGTGTCACTGAAAGAAATTTCGATCTGCGTTGTCGATGATGATGGCAAGACCATCGCGCGCGGAGTTTGTCCTGCGGACCCGGAAGGCGTTGCCGGTTGGTTTCGCAACCGATCGCTCACGCCACACCGGATCGTGCATGAGAGCGGGATGCTTTCTATCTGGCTGCAGCGCGGGATGACGAAGCTTGGCCTGCCCACCACATGCATCGATGCCCGCAAAGCGCACAAGAGCCTGTCGGCGCGGCTCAATAAATCGGATGCTGCCGATGCCGAAGGCTTGGCGCAGCTCGCACGCACCAACTGGTTTACTCCGGTCCATATCCGTAGCGAAGAAGCTGATCGGCTCCGCAGCCTGATTGGCGCGCGCGAGCGTCTGATCCGTTTGCGCAAGGACTTGGAGGGACACATCCGGGGCGTCCTGAAAACCTTCGGCATTCGCATGACCGGGGTTGGTCAGGGTCGACAGAGACAGGCGTTCCGCGATCAACTCGCAGCAGCTGGAGAGACTGATCCGATCCTGCGCACGATCGCTGATGGCTTCATCGCGGCCCATTCGACTCTGTGCCAGGCGGCTGATGATCTCGACAAAGCCGTGAAGAAAAAAGCCAAGGCGCACCCCGTCGCGCGCCGTTTGATGACCATTCCGGGCGTCGGGCCGGTGAATGCGCTCAGCTTCATTGCCCTGGTCGATAATCCAGACCGGTTCAGCCGGGTGACTGATGTCGGCGCGTTCCTCGGGCTCACACCAAAGCGGCATCAGTCTGGCGAAATGGATTGGTCGGGACGGGTGTCGAAGTGCGGAGACGGGACGATGCGAGGACTGCTGTTCGAGGCAGCGTCCTGCTTGATCCGCCAGGTGAAGCGTTTCTCGCCATTGAAGAGCTGGGCTGTGCGACTGGCCGGACGACGCGGGTTCCGAAAGGCCGCAGTCGCAACAGCGCGCAAGATCGCAGTCCTGATGCTGACGATCTGGAAATCTGGCGCGGACTATCACTGGACAAAGGAGGCCACTGCCTGATCTGAATTTCCGCCGCTGAGAAGGCGGGAAGCGAAGTCCCGACGGGACGGAGGTAGATCGATCTCGTAAAAACGGTTGGGGCGCAGGCTCGCTTACCCACCCCGCAAACGACATTGGAGACGATCCACCACCGAACACCATCATGAGGCGCAATGCGCGACCTCGGAGAGAACCATGACCCCGGACGGACAGATCGCCATCCCGCTTGACAAAGCCGCAATCAGAGAACCGTTTGATGGCGGTGAGAAGATCGCCGCATCATGGGCCGTTCGTCGACGGGTATCAGATTCCATTGATCAAGGCCTTGTATTGGCATATATTGCCAATACAAGGAGATTTGCCCATGGTGACACGCAACGTTGTCCTGACCGAGACCCAAGACCATCTGGTTCAAGCACTGGTGGCGTCCGGGCGCTACCAGAATGTGAGTGAAGCCATGCGCGCTGGCCTGAGGCTGCTCGAGCAGGAAGAGGCACAGTTGGCCGGGATCCGAAAGGGTCTACTTGAAGGCCTAGCGCAGGCCAAGGCGGGCGATCTTGCGGAGGGCAGCGGAAAAGATGCAATCCGTCGGGCTTTTGCTACTGCGCGCGTGCGTTCATGAACCGATCGTTTCGGCTGACCCGTCGTGCGGAAGCCAGCCTCACGGAAATCGCCAGATGGACGATCGAAAATTTCGGGCTGTATCAAGCAGAGCTTTACGAGGCCGAATTGCTCAACCGCTGTGAAAGTATTCTGAATGGTCAGGCCCATAGCCGGAATTGCGCAGTTCTCGTGGATGAGGCTGCTGACTTGCGGTTCGTTAGGGCAGGGGAGCATTTCCTGGTCTTTCTGGATCGATCGGACGAGGTCATCATCGTGGATATCCTCCATTCCCGCAGCGATCTTCCTCGCCATGTTGCCTCCCTTTCGGCTTTAAAGTCCGAAGACTCCTGATCCACGTCACAATCCGGCTGCCTTGGTCAGATTCACCCGGAACCGATCGCGGCGGCGCTGGTAGCGGCGGGTCATCTCCGCGGTGGCGTGCCCAAGGTGCTTCTGGACGTAGCGCTCGTCGACCTCGGCGGAACTGGCGAGACCGGCGCGCAGGGAGTGGCCGGAGAAGAGGGCGATGCGGTCTTTCTCGGGCAGCTCGGATCGAATGCCAGCATCCAGAACGGTCCGCTTGATCAGGCGCGCGACATGCTTGTCGTTGAGCCGCGCTTCCAGCGCGCGTTTGCCGTCCCGCGAGGTGCCGACGAAAACCGGGCCGAAATCGATCTTCGCAAAATGCAGCCATTGCTCGAGCGCATAGACGGGGCAGGTCTGATCTGATGAGCCGCGCCCGATCTCGACTTCGCGCCAACCGGTCTTGGCATTGAGGGTGAGCAGCGCGCCTTGGTCCATGATCTCGATCCAGCCACCGCTGTCGGGCGTGTCATCCTTATGCCTGTCGAGACTGACGATTTCGGAGCGGCGCAGGCCACCGGCGTACCCCAGAAGCAAGATCGCGCGGTCCCGCAGCCCGCGCAGATCGTAGAGCAGGGTGGCGACCATCGCGAGGATGTCCTCGGCCAGGATCGCCTCTTTCTGCACGGGCGGACGCGCATGTTTGCGCTTGATCCCGGCGAGCACTGCGGCGATGTGGCGGTTCTTGCGATCGAGGGTGAACCCACGCTGTGCATAGGTCCATGCGAGGCCGGAAAGTCGGCGGTCGATGGTGCTGACCGATAGGGCAGGGGAGGGGCCCAAGCCGCTGGCCAGATCGGCAAGGTAAAGCCCGGTTATCTCTGGTGAGGGAGGCAGCGGCTTGATGCCCTTCATTCGGCACCAGCGCGCGAAGTGCGCCCAATCCTTGGCATAGGCCTTCAACGTGTTGTCCGAGGCCGCCGCGCGGGCATAGTCCCGGGCCGTGTCCACCAGCCGGTCGAGCGTGCCAGAGCGCGCCACAAAGGTGGGGAGAGTCAGAGCCTCGCTGGACGTCGGATCTCTCCCGTCGTCCTCGTTGACGCAGGACCCGTTTGGCGGCGCTGAGCTCGATTTTGTCGGTCTGCCGGAATTTCTGAGACTGCGTTCCATTTGTTTTCAATAGCTTGCCTGTGTCGCATTTCTGAAACCGATTCAGGGTATGTGAGACTGGACGCCGATTTGAGTCACTATTGGTGAGACTATCCGGCATCCATGCGCTGAGTAAGTTATGTCCGATAATTTTCCAGCTGACAAGGATTGGGAAGAGGCCGAGCGCCGCGCGCAAGTGATCGCGGAGCTGCCGGTCCAGCTCACTCAGGGCGATGTCGACTGGGCCATGCGCCAGTTGAATGTCAGCCGATCCACGCTCTTTCGTCTGGTGAAGCAGTTCCGCGAAGACGGGCGGACCAGTGCACTGCTACGGGATACCCGGGGGCCCAAACCGGGCATGCAGCCCCTGAACCCGGCGGTGGAAGCGATCGTGGCCCATCATTTCAGGGAGTTTTATGCCACCCGCCGCAAGCCCACCAGGACACGGTTCTGGCGGGAGATCGCTGCCGATTGTCAGGCGCTAGGGTTGGCACCACCCTCGATCCGGCGTTTGGGCCGCTGGCTGGAGGGGCACGATCAGGCAAAGCTGATGGCCCGACGTGAAGGCAAGGCCAAGGCTGAGCGACGCCATCTGGCCACGCCGGGAGGCCTTACTGCAGACAGCCCTCTCGATATCGTCCAGATCGACCACACCAAGGCCGATGTGACAGTGGTCGACCCGGTGACGCGTCGCCCGCTCGGTCGTCCGACGCTGACTGTGGCAATCGATGTGAACACCCGCATGGTTTTGGGGTTTCATCTGTCGCTGGAGCCGCCATCACTTCTGGCTGTTGCGCTGTGTCTGACCCATGCGGTGATGGACAAATCGCATTGGCTCACTGCGCGAGGTATCAGCACGGATTGGGCTGCGCAGGGTATCCCGAACGCGATCTACGTGGACAATGGCGCGGAATTCCATGCGCGCGGCTTCGAGCGGGCCTGTTCCGAATATCAGATCGGCCTGCGGCACCGACCACCGGGAACGCCGCGCTATGGCGGCCATATAGAGCGCCTGATCGGCACGATGATGGGCGCGATTCACCTGCTGCCAGGCTCGCATTTCTCGAACATATTCGAGCGCGGTGATCTCGACGCCGAAGCCGAGGCGGTGATGACGCTCGATGAGCTGGAAACCTGGCTCGCTCTCGAGATCACCGGCTCCTACCATGCGCGGGTCCACAGCGTGCTGGAAAAGACGCCGTCAGCAGCCTGGGCGGCGCAGGCGGATGAGACCAAGCTCCGCGTGCCGGTCGATCTCCGGCAGTTCTTGGTGGATTTTCTGCCCTCCGAGCAGCGGATTTTGCAGCGCGACGGCCTGCATCTCTTCCACATCCGCTACTGGACGGACGAGTTGCGCTGGCTGATGGGCCGGGAAAGCCGCAAGTTCACGCTCAAATACGACCCGCGCGATCTCTCGCGCATCTTCGTGCTGACAGAGAACGGGATCATCGAAGCCCGGCCGGCGGATCTGACACGGCCTGCGGTCACGCTCTGGGAGCACCGCGCGGCGCGACGCGCTTTGCGCGAGGCCGGGCGCCGGTCGGTAGATGAGGAACTGATTTTCAGGACGATCGAGGCGCAGCGCGACGTCGTCGACAGCGCCGAGCGGCAGACTAAGGCGATACGGCGCCACCAGGCGCGGCGGGCGCATCTGGCCCCTCTGCCGATGATCGATGTGACGCCGGAAATCGCCGCGCCAGAAGCCCTGCCTGCGCCGGAAGGGGAGGGGAGCCCGTTCCTCAGCCATCCCGGCTTCAAGGTCGAGGAGTGGTACGAGGATGACTGAGTTCCCGCATCTCTATCCGGGAGCCGGCAAGATCGCTGCGCTCAGCGCCGAGGAGCGCATTCATAGGATTCGCGCCGACCGCTGGATCTCCTATCCCAGGGCTGAGGCCGCCTTGGAGAAGCTGGAAACGCTGATGTCGTTTCCCGAGCGCGCCCGCATGCCGAACCTGCTCATTGTCGGCGACAGCGGCATGGGCAAGACCATGATCATCGAGAAGTTCACCCGCGACCACGCATCGAGCTTCGACGAGACCAGCGGACGGCTGCATATGCCGGTCGTCGCCGTGCAGATGGTGTCTGGGCCTGATGAATCGCGCTTCTACCGTCGGATCTTGGCGGCAATTGGGGCCCCGGAACCGCCGAGGGCGACACTGTCTGTGCTGGAAAGCCTGGCCTTGCGTCTGCTCGCCGAATTGCGTCCGGGGATGCTGGTCATCGACGAGATCCACAGCCTGCAGGCGGGGACGATCCGCGAACAGGCGCGATTCCTGAACATGCTGCGCTTCCTGGGCAACGAGCTGCGCATCCCGCTGGTCTGTGTCGGTACGGCGCAGGCCCGCAACGCGCTGCGCACCGATGATCAACTGGTGCGCCGTTTCGAGGCCTTCGCGTTGCCGCCTTGGCGCGAGGGCGAGGATCTGAACGGGCTGATGAGCACGCTCACGCGCACGCTGCCGCTTCGGCGCCAAAGCCAGATCGACGAGAAGGCACTCACGCGGATGATCAAGGTGACGGGCGGCATCACCTCGGGCATCTTTTCGATCTTGTCGCAGCAGGCGATCGCCGCCATCGAAAGTGGCGAGGAACGCATCCTCTCGCGCGATATTCTGGGCGGCGACCGGTTGCAGGCGGTCCTGGGAGAGCCGGTGTGACGGTGTGCGGGCGCCTGCCGGTCGTATACACCCCAGAGGCCGACGAGCGGCTGTCCTCCTGGGTCGCGCGCATAGCCCCGTTCTACGCCATGACGGTCTCGGAATTCGTCGCTACGCTTGGCCTGAAGGGGCACGACGTGTTCGACCTGGAATGGCGTCTCTCGGAAGGGCAGGGGGCTCTGATCGCGGCTCGGACCGGCCTTTCGCCCGAAGCAGTGCAGGCCATGACATTCCGGGAGTTCGGGCCACAGGCACGTATGATGATCGCGCGGAAGAGCCGGTATTACTGTCCGTACTGTCCCGAAGAGCCGCAACGCAAATCCACAGCCCTGCCGTGGCGATTTCGCTGCCCGGTGCATGGTGTGGAGTTTTGGGACGCCACCGGCGAGACCCTGTCCGATCGGTTCGGTACGGATTGCATCAAGAAACTTGAAGGGCATGCCGAGGTCGGTGCCGCGCATCTCGATGCCTGGGCGCGCAGCGCGGGGCAGGGCGACCTGAAAGCGCCCGAAGTGCTTCAGTTTCTGACGGCGCGGCATCGCCGCGCCTCGCCGCCGAACGTCGACGAGCAGCCACGAATGTCTCTGAAAGACCGTCGAGACTATCATGATTTTTTGACTACGCCGATCCTCCGACAGGCGCTCACGGTCGTAGTTCCCGAATACGATCAGGTGGCGCCAGTGCTTGCCAAGCCGGTGCGACCGGGTCTTCACGCCCTGGCGCAGGGCTCGCTCTTGCAGTGTTTCGCGCTGGCGGTCGGCGCCGGGCGGATCATTGAGGATCCGGTCAAATGGGCAATCTCAGTCATGCTCGTGAGCGATGCAGAGGGGCTGGGACGGGTTCGGCAGGCGATTGGCCCATGGCCGCTCTCGTTGAGGCGAAGCATCTCGGCTCGGTTCTGGCGCGCTGAGCGCGACGAGAGAGCACGCCAGTCTGCAGAAAAAGCCGCGAGACAGCGCCAGTCTCACAAATACCGACTCATCCAGTCTCATGAATACCGGTACAGAATCTCATGAACCCCGACTCGTTTTTCAGGGAAGTGCTTGAATCTCATCAATTCCGGTCATCCGACAGACTCCATCCATGAAACTGAAACGACATCGGCATGTCTCGGAGCCTATTTTATTATGTCCAATAATGCAAACTTATTGGACATAACGAGGATCTGTAATGTGGGGCGGCTTGTTCGCTATTTTCTGGAAGAAAGCGCCGTCTTGGGATAGCGTCCCGGCATGACGTTTGCTCGCGACACCCGCACCAGCGACCCAGATATGCTACCTCGGATGCCTTCCTGGGTCACGTCCGCGCGTGCTGAAACCCTTGAAGATGTTGCGTTTTTGTCGGGCGCCGCACTGAACCGCCTGCAGGTTGTGTTGGGGCGGAACGAGGTGCCCCACGCCTTGTTGCGGGACCGGCTCGCGCTGCGCGCGGCCGAGGCCTGTGTCGCGTTTTCCGGGCGGCCGGAACGGGCGGGGGACTTGCGCGACGCGGTGCACCTCCTGCGTCCCGGCGACCTGCCCGGCCCGGCCGGGGAAATCGCCTTGGCCTGGCGTCGCGCCGCTGAACGACCGGTGTCCGTCAAGGCCCTGGGTCGAGCCTTGCCGACCGTCGAACTTGGCCAGATCGCCACATGGCTTGATGCGGGGCAGGGCGCGCCGGTCACCCGTGCGGCGATGGTGCTGGAGGCCGTGCTGCGCGAGGCGCCGCGTGCGGAAGTGCCTGCGCTGATCTTCGCGGACGCGGCCCTCGCCCAAACCTTCGGTTGGGATCATGTCGTGCCGCTGCTGGCCGCAGGCCTGAAACGCGCCGATTTGCGCAAACAGGGCGATGACCTTCGCCTTGCTTGTTATCGCGCTGTTGTCTCCTCGGTGGTCGAAGCAGTGCGCCTCGCGGCAGATCTCGCGCGCCGGGCGGCGCATCTGAAGGCAGTCGCACCCAAGCTGCGGGCCAAGGGGGCAGGAGAAGCGGTCGAGATGTTCCTGACCCGTGATGCGATGGCACCTTCGGCTTTGCCTCTGCCGGATCGCGGCGCGCGGCGGCTCTGCGACCGACTGGTCGACCTCGGCGCGGTGCGCGAGCTGACCGGGCGCGACACTTTCCGGCTCTACGGGGTGTAGCGATGGTGAAGGACAGATCTGAGCCGGAGCTTGATCGCGAGTTGTCCGACCTACCAGCCGATCTGCGCTGGCGGGAATGGATGCGCCGGATCGAGGCGGTGTTGTTTGCCTCGGCCTCGCCGGTCCCGCGCGAGGATCTGGCCCGGGTCGTGGGGCAGGGGGCCTCGGTCGATTTGCTGGTCGAGGACCTTGCCGCCGATCTGGAGGGGCGGGCCTTCGAGATCGCCCAGGTTGCTGGCGGCTGGATGTTCCGCACGCGCGCCACCTACGCCCCCGCGATCCGCGCGGCGGCAGATGTCGGGGATCAACTGCTGGACCTGAGTGAATTCGACGTCGCGGTCCTGGCGGCCATCGCCTATCACCAGCCGATCACGCGCGACGGGCTCAAGGATATCTTCGGAAAGGAGATTAGTCGCGATCTGATCGGGCGGCTGCATGCACGCAACCTGATCGGGACTGGGCCAAGGTCGCCCCGGCGAGGGGCTCCCTATACATTTGTGACGACCGAGCAGTTTCTCGTGGCGTTCGGGTTAGAGAGCCTTCGCGACCTTCCGGATCGGGAGCAGTTGGCGGATGCGGGGGTTGTCGACGAAGCACCACAAGTCGATTTCGGGTAACCAGCTGCCGATGCAGAGGGTGAAGTCCGCCGTTCTGCTTATCGTTTCATTTGCGGTGCACCGATTCATCTGCGTGCCAAGAAAGTCACGCGATTACAAAGCGATAATCGTTTCACTATTTCTGACCGAAGTCTCTTCCATTTATTAGCGGCAAGGCCTCCGGCGTTCCGCCTCACGGCCGATGAGAGGCCCAAAACCCAGCATGCGATTTCCACAGCATCTCCTGTGAATCTGCGAAGCGAATAGCCAGACAGTGAATACTGGGAGAACCCTGACGGTTGAGTACGGCTACACACCCGCAGGACGAGTATATATAGAGAAACTATCGCAGCATTCTCTGCGAGGGGGACACCAATACTATGAAGCTCACACGCATTGAAGTTTTCAATTTTCGCAAATTGCGGCGCGCCCGTCTGGATATGTCGGACAAGCAGACACTGCTCGTCGGGGCCAACAACAGCGGCAAAACATCGGCCATGAAGGCGCTGCGCAAATTCCTTAAGGATCGCGGCGGTATCGACACGCGTGATGTGACAGCCTCAAACTGGGCCGCAATTGAACAGATCGCGGGAGCCTGGACACAGGAGGTCGAGGTGGATCTCAGCCCGCTCCTGGCCCAGCTTCCGTTCATTGACGTCTGGCTCCATGCTGACACGTCAGAGCTGCACCATGTCGCGCACCTGATCCCAACACTGACCTGGACTGGTGGCTTGCTGGGCGTGCGCCTACGCTTGGAGCCAAAGAAGGGGGCGGACATCAAGGCGCAGTACCTGGCCGCACGAGAGGCCGCTCAGACGCTGCAACCCGGCGGCGCAACGGCCAAAGGGTTCGCGCTTTGGCCACGTGGCTTTCGAGAATTTCTAGACAAGCGCCTGAGGGACCTATTCGAGCTTAACGCCCATCTTCTGGATCCCATGAGCTTCACCACGACAGGGCCGGTTGAGCCGCATGCCCTGCCGGCCTTGTCGGAGGGGATCGGTTCGAATCCCTTTGCTGGACTCATCCACATTCGTGAGATCAACGCGCAACGCGGTTTCGCAGACGCAGGGGACAGTAATGGTGACGACGATGAACCGACGAACGCAACTAGCCGCAAGATTGCCAGCCAGATTCAGCCCTATTTCCGTAAACATATCGACCCCGAAAAGGACCCCACGCCGAACGACGTCAAAGCGCTCGAGGCAATCCATGATGCCGAAACCACCTTTAATGCCCGGCTCAAGGATGGTTTCGCTGATGCTATCAAGGAACTGGAAAGTCTCGGCTACCCCGGCGGGCTGAACAATCCGAAACTCTTCATAGCCACGCAGATCAAACCGGTTGACGGGCTCGATCACCCGGCTGCGGTGCAATACGATATCTCGGGCGACACTTCCGGGGTGAAGTTGCCTGAAAGCTACAATGGCCTCGGCTTCCAGAACCTGATCTCCATGGTGTTTCAGCTAATGCGTTTCCGGGATGACTGGATGCAAGTAGGCAAGTTCAAATCACAGTTAGTGACCCCAGACGACAAAGGTATCGAACCTCTGCAACTGGTGCTAATCGAGGAACCGGAGGCGCATCTGCATGTTCAGGTACAGCAGGTCTTTATGGCTAGGGCCCACAAGGTGCTGCGCAACCATAAAGATCTGGAGCAGGAGGGCTCGGCCTTTACCACTCAGCTGGTCGTGAGCACCCATTCGGGCCATATTGCACACGCCGCCGCGTTTGAGGAGCTGCGTTACTTCAAGCGCGAGCTGCCAAGTCACGGAGTTGTGCCCACGGCCAGTGTGGCGAATATGACTGGGCTCTTTGGTGCGGACAATGAAACCCATCGCTTCGTGACGCGCTATCTGCTGAGCACACATTTTGATCTATTCTTTGCCGACGCCATCATCGTGATCGAGGGTGCTGCGGAGCGAATTCTGCTGCCGCATCTGATCCAACATCACTACCCTGATTTGGCTGCAGCCTATCTATCCTTTTTAGAGCTGGGGGGCAGTCACGCGCATAGGCTGCGGCCTCTGATCGAGGCGCTGGAGGTGCCGACGCTGATCATCACCGATCTCGACGCGGTGGCAGAGGTCGACAAAGGCGGGAAGGTCGTCAAAGAATCGGTCCAGCCTTCCTGCGGGGCTGCTCAAACCACAGCCAACCACGTGCTAAAGACCTGGCTCCCCAAGCTGGCAGAGATCGATGAGCTGTTAGGCTCTTCCCCCACTGCTCTGTGTCACACGGCCCCTGACCGCCCCATCGCCGTCAGCTATCAAACCCCGCAAAAAGTGACACTTGGCTCGGTGTCCACGAGCGTCACGCCCAGCACCTTCGAGGATGCTCTGGTCCTGACTAACCCGAAAGCCGTGACGGACGCCGCAGGAACAGAGTTCTCCTGCCTCATGACCCGTGCCTTTGCCAAATCCATCGCTGAGGCTCAGGCTCCTGAAGACCTCGCCAAGGCGCTCTTTGAAAGGTTGGCAAAAAGACCGGAAAAGGCCGCCTTCGCACTGGATCTTCTGTACATCAAAGACATCAAAGTGTTGCGCGCGCCGCCCTATATCAACACCGGCCTTACCTGGCTCGCGGGCCAGCTGAAGGGCGTGGAGGGCGCGGCGTGACAGACGTGACCGACGCTACCCGCGACGCGGGCGCTGACGCGACGATTCGCGCGTGCCTGTCCCTTGGTCAGCCGCGCAGCTTCTTTCTCTTTGCCGGGGCGGGATCTGGAAAGACGCGATCTCTCAAGGAGGCACTTGAGGGATTGGACACACAGACCCTGACCACCTTGCGCAAACACAGCCGCAAGATCGCCGTCATCACCTATACCAACGCCGCCGCAGATGAGATCACACGCCGCGTCAAGGCCGATCCGGTGTTTCAGGTACAGACCATCCACAGCTTCGCTTGGTCGCTCATCGAGGGGCGCACGGCGGATATTCGGGGCTGGCTAGAGAGCAACCTGCGGACAGAAATTGCCGAGATCCAGGCAGCCCATGCGAAGGGCCGTGCGGGCACCGACGCCCATGACAAACGCGAGAAGAAGATGGCCTCCAAGACGAAGCGTCTGGAGCGCCTCGCTGAAATCCGCGCCTTCACCTATGCGCCCGAGGGGGACAATTTCGGCCGCGAAGCGCTGCAACATACCGAAGTCATTGCGCTCGCCGCGCATTTCCTGACCGAAAGCGAGACGTTTCAGAACATCGTTCTGGCGCGCTACCCGTTCATCCTAATCGATGAGAGTCAGGACACGATGAAACCGTTGATGGAGGCGCTCTTGACCTTCGAAGCGCGCCATCGCGGTCGCATCGTCCTAGGGCTGCTCGGGGACACGATGCAGCGCATTTATACTGATGGTTTGCGCGATCTTGACCAGAGAGTGGGGGATTTTGCGCAACCGGCCAAACAGATGAACCACCGCAGCCGCAAGCGGATCGTGGACCTGGCGAATTCGATACGGCGTGATGACGATGGCCGCCAGCAGCGGGCGCGCGAAGATAAACCGGGTGGCACTGTGCGTGTTTTTCTTGCGCCAAGTGAGAGCACGGATCGCGGAGCCTTCGAAGCCTTCGCTTGTACGGACATGGCCCGCATCACGGGAGACCCCGCGTGGCAGAACGCGGAGGCGATCAAAACACTTACGATCGAGCGTCACATGGCCGCCGCGCGTCTTGGTTTTAGTGAACTGTTTGAGCCATTGAGCAAACCCGACAAGCTCAAGGACGGGTTTCGCGATGGCACGTTGCCCGCGATGCGGCTTTTCACCCACCGGATCTTGCCTTTGGTGACGGCACAAAGGAATGGGGATACCTTTGCTGCGATGGCAGTGCTGCGCGACGGCTCACCGCTGGTCGATAAGAGAGGTATCCGGGCGGGGCGCGGGAGCCAGGCTACTGGCCTCGACGCGGCGCGGGCGGGCGTCGCAGCG
This sequence comes from Roseovarius sp. MBR-154, assembly GCF_053628595.1. Taxonomy (NCBI): domain Bacteria; kingdom Pseudomonadati; phylum Pseudomonadota; class Alphaproteobacteria; order Rhodobacterales; family Roseobacteraceae; genus Roseovarius; species Roseovarius sp. MBR-154. Next base: position 53,072 of record NZ_JBRJGR010000017.1, on the reverse strand, counting down.
CTGATGACGCTATTCAAGGACGAACGGGACCCGAGTTGTGCCGACGTGTTGGCCGTCGTGGCCGAGCACCGGTTGTTCCCTATCCCTGACCAGCTTCGGCCCTGTTTGCCTGACGAAAATCCGGTTGCCCAGGACATGGCTGATATCCTTGCCGAGCTTGATCCCTTGTTTGACGAGCTGGACCTGACCACGCCCGAGGACACACCACCCACTGAACCCACCATCACCGAGGCCTGGACGCAAGCGCTTGATGCCCCGTTTTCCCAGGTGGCGCGCTACCTCGCCTATGTCGAAGATCGCAGCCCCTTTGGCACCCACCAGGGGGTCAAAGGGCTCGAATTTCCACGGGTCATGGTGATCGCTGATGACGCCCACACACGCTTCAAGGGCCTTGCCTCCTACGAGACGCTGTTTGACGTAAAGCGCCTGTCCCCGGCCTCTCAGAAAAAGGCGGATCAGGGCGAAGAAACCACGATCGAGCGCACCCGCCGTTTGCTATACGTTACCTGCACGCGGGCTGAAGAGAGCCTCGCGCTTGTGCTCTATTCCGAGGCCCCCGACGCGGTCCGCAGGTTTCTGATCTCCAACGGATGGATGGCCGAGGATGAGGTCGTGACGGCTGCGGCCGACGGGACCTATCAGGATGCTTAAGTGCAGCGCTGAGCTAGAAAAAGCTGTCCTGCTCCGAGTACTCTGCGACAGCATCTTCTTCGAACTCGATGCTCGACATGGCACCCAGGTCCCTGACGATCCTGACCAGGTGGTGTGCGGTGTTCAGTTCTCGCCAGCTAGTCGCGTCGCCGCAAGTATCGGTCAGCCCTTTCGCGTTTCGCCAGATACGGTCGTCTGCGGGGGAGAAGCTCCTTCCGCAGTACTCCTTGCTCTCGACGATCTGCTTGCAGACGTTGCGCATCGTTGGCGTGAAAGTTCCCGAGTCGCTGCCCCTAACCACCAAGGTATGGGTCTTGCCGGTGTAACGCAGGTGCGGCCTCGGCCTTCCGCCGCCCTTGCCCTTCGGGAATACCATCCGCCCACAATCGGCACCGAAGTCGCCGTAACCCAACCGATCCGGTTGGACGCCAGTCTCCTTGAGTGCCTCCAGGAAGGTGGTCCACTCTGCCCTGGCGATCAACGTGCGTTCGTTGGCGCCGACCGGCAATTTGTCCGGGTACGCCGACGCTTGGTAGACTATTTTGTTCCACCGCGCCGCGCCGTCCAGTTGATCAAAAATTTCGCCGATAGCAGGCGCGAAGTCGGCACCGAGGGGGGCTCCGGTGAAATCCACGAAGAGGACGCAGTGTTCCGGCCGGGGGCCGGCCTTCTTCACCGCCTCGACCAAGGTAGCCGGATCAACCTCCTCGAAGTCCATGTAGATGCCCGTCCTGACGTCGCCGTCCCGAATGAGCGCCTGGCGGGCCGGGTTGGTCAGATCGGCGATCGTCAGGACTGGAAGCAGGCGGGAGTTTACCGCCCTGGCGATGCGGAAGAGCGTAGCCACTCCTTCGTCGCCGAGGGCCGCCGCCGCCAGTTGCGGGTCGAGGAACGCACGCCGGTGGGGCCAGCTCTTTCCGAGGCGCTCCCCCATTATGTGGGCGATTTCGTCCAGCGTGGGTACGCGCCCCTTTTCGGGGTCGGACTCGGTGGGAGGCGGCACCACGAAGCGCGGGCAAACGTACCCCTGATAACGGGGGGCCAGCCTGCCGCAGGCCGCGAACTCGCCGGGCTTAGCCCTTAGGGCCGGGTAGTATGGGAGCATCACTCTTTCCTTTCTGGGCTTCGCCCACAAACAGCTTCTTCACGGTGTTCCTCCCGATCTTATTTGTGAACAGGGACCACTCCCCCCGTTCCTTCCGTATCCGCCCGAACACAATCGCCGGATGGATACCTAGCTCGTTGGCGAAACGCTCGATGACCGCAGCCGACTTCGCAATTCGGGCGGTAGAGCGCCGCCAACGTTCTTCCGGGATGAGCAAGTTGGAAGCGAAGCGGTTGGCTTCCTCCTCCTGTTCATCGACCGATGTCTCTTGATCCGTCTGATCGTAGAAGCCTACGGCCAGCCCGGTGGAGAAGTGAAGCGTAACATGGGCAAGTTCGTGCATCAGCGTGAACCAAAAGTTGTCCACAGTGTCGGTCCGCAAAGTCATTCCGATGACCGGCCTTCCGTCCACGATGAACGCAGCGCCGTCGATCTTGAGGCCGGGGACCTGCGGCTCCACGATCAAGATGATGCCGCGATTTGCGAGCACTTCCACCGCCCGGAGTGGCGCGCCGGGCTCGTTGCTCATACGGACCATTTCCGGCATCCACTTGAGTTCAAGCGGCTCGTGAACGTCCTCAACGCCCGCGAAAGCCTCCCGCGCCCTGGCGGTGACTCTAGCACGCCAAGCGTGAAGCATGACGTCTTCAGTGTGATCCACCACGTTGAGGCCAGTTCTTAAAAGCCCAGGGCTTCCAAAGTCGATCCGGTTCTCGGCGATGTAGCGACGCAGCTCCGCCTCGGTGAAGTCTTCGGCGAACCAGCCGTTCTCGCGCCCATGTTTGAGGATTTTCTTGATCTCGGCCTTCGACACCCCGTCGATGACCTTGTCCAGTCCGCGGAGCTCCGGTTGGTCGGGCATGTCAGCCCAAGGCCGCACTCCTAGCAGCGCCGCCACGCGATGATAGTTCTTGAGGCTGATCGGGGCATAACGCTCAGCCTCCCAACGCTGAACCTGTTGCTCCTTTACGCCGAGGCGCCATGCTAGGTCCTTCTGAGAGAAGCCGTTGGCGATCCGCGCTACTATGAGCATCAGGCCAAGGTCGCGGTTAACCAGTTCCTTTAGGGCGGTGGGTCGTTGGGTGTCCTTGGCCTCTTCGTATGCCTCGACCGCTTGGGTCAGGCGCGCGCGCTCGGCCTTCATCATGCGCGAGACTTGAGAAACCACCTCCGGCGGCAGGCCGGCCACAACCGGCTCCATCGCGCGCTCCGAGTGGAGTGCCTCAGAGAGACGAGAAATCCGGGCACGCGTTTCCCGCGCTTCTTTTTCGTTCAGGGTGATTCCGTTCATGGTCATGCCTCATTATACCCAACTTATTTGTTGTGGCCAAGTACCCAACAGATAAGTTGGGTGCAATGGGATTCTGGATGGCCGTGAAGCGCTGAGTGCGATCGATTTGGGCGTCACAGTATCTACCATCACATTTGTCATGGGCATATGGTGCTTTCCGTGGAGAACTGGCAGCACCCGGCCGCAAGTTTGACGCGGGCCGTTGCGTCCGACGATGCCACGCTTCTCGCGGCCTATGCTGGCGGGTCCACGAGAATCTTCGAGTTCGCTTGGGTCCGTGTCCCCAATAACTTGCTACAATGATATCCGAACTTTGCAGCAAAAGGCCATATATGGCCCCCTAATGAAGGTTTGACGCCCCAAGGGGCCACTTAAGACCCATTGACAAGAATCACCACAAAAGGCCATATATGACCGACATTAGCAAATTATCTGGAGTAATCGGCATCTTGCGGCCTTTAGAGTAAAATGGCGACATCTCAGCAAATCGAACAAGAAATCGGGCAACGTCTCGCGCGCTTGCGCCTCGCGCGCAACGTGACCCAAACTGACCTCGCCGAGAAGGCCGGCATCGGAGTACGCACCCTGCGCCGCCTTGAAGCGGGGGACCCTTCGACCCTAGACACCTTTCTTCGCGTCGCCACCGCGCTCGATCTAGAAGAGGCAATACTCTCTGCGTTACCAGAGGGAGATATCAGGCCAATCGAACGCGTCTCGCAGAAGGGGAAGGAGCGCAGGAGAGCGAGTCCTGTATCGGAACGCTCCAAAAAATCAACATGGACCTGGGGTGATGACGTAGATGACTGACGCGAGCATAGTATTGTGGGGTCGGCGCATCGGTGCCGTGAGTTGGGATGAGGCACGCGCACTCGGCATCTTTCAATATGATCCGGCCTTTGTGGGCGCGGGTATTGAGGTTGCGCCCCTGAAGATGCCAGTTCGGGAAGCACCCTACGAGTTTCCCGCCCTTCCGAAAGAAACGTTCAAAGGGTTACCCGGCATGCTGGCCGACGCGTTGCCGGACAAGTTCGGCAACCGGCTGATTGATGCGTGGCTTGCGGAAACGGGGCGAAGCGTGGACCGGTTCAGCCCCGTGGATCGGCTTTGTTACATCGGTAACCGCGGGATCGGGGCACTGGAGTTCGAGCCGACGGTCCGCAAGGCGACCCGGTCAAAAAAACTCGAAGTGGCCCAGTTGGTGGATCTGGCAAACAGGGTACTAAGCGAGCGTGAGAACCTTGCAGGTAGGCTGGGGGGTGAAGACGACGCCGAGGCGCTGGAAGATATCTTGAGCGTCGGGACCTCGGCGGGTGGCGCGCGCGCCAAGGCTGTACTCGCCTGGAACCGAGACACCGGTGAGTTCAAGTCAGGGCAAGTCAAAGTCGACGAGGGGTACGAGCATTGGCTATTGAAGTTCGACGGAGTGTCCAACAACCGCGACAAAGAGCTCGCCGACCCGCAAGGCTTTGGAAAGATCGAGTACGCATATTACCTGATGGCGACCGAAGCGGGCATCGACATGTCGGAATGCAGGCTTCACCACGAGGGCGGCCGAAGCCACTTCATGACACGTCGGTTCGACCGGGACGAACGGGGGCGAAAGCGCCACATGCAATCGCTAGGCGCGATGCAGCATTTCGATTTCAACGACCCGGCATCTTATTCCTACGAGCAGGCCGTCTTGACAATCAGGGATCTTGGGCTCGGGATGGATGTCGTAGAACAGCAGTACAAGCGTGCAGTCTTCAACGTTGTCGCCCGCAACCAGGATGACCACGTCAAGAATATCTCCTTCCTCATGGACCGGTCCGGTGCCTGGCGACTGTCTCCCGCCTATGACATGGCCTATTCCTACAATCCTTCTGGCTCATGGACCCGCGATCACCAGATGAGCTTGGCGGGAAAGCGAAACGATTTTACCCATGGCGACCTCATGGTATTTGCTTCGAACGTGGGGCTGAAATCCAACAAGGCGAACCAGGCAATCGAGGACATCGTGGACGCGGTCGCGAAGTGGCAAGAGTTCGCTGAGCTGGCGGGTGTCGAGCATTCTGATATGAGCCGCATCGAGAAAACCTTTCGCATGAATTTGCGTGGCTAGTGGTGCAAGGTTGCCCGATACCGGTTGCCTTGGGACCCGTCGTGGATCATGTTTTCCATCGCGCGCAGTTGGTGCGCGTTAGAAAAGATGTGCGGCCTCTCCGAACCCGTTGTGAGTATTACGTCGCTCGCCGCCTACCGGTCACCATAGCGGCCCAACTTATCGTGACCGGATAAGACGAAAAGGCTGGCGTCTTGCTCGTTGAGAGTTGCCGTCAATTTCCACCACGTGGGTCATAGCGACTGCGGATGCTATTTCTCCCTCGTTCGTCCTCGCTTGATGTTCTTGGCCCCTCCTGCCCTTTGGTCAGGACCGCGCCCTAGTCGGTTGGCTGCACGCAGCCGTCCTCCCCGAGCTGAAACGCCACTTCACCCTGCGACGTGCCGCGGGCCGCGCAGTCTCCTCCGGAGCCAGTCCGACCAGCCGGCGCATGGTCGTGGCAACGCTTCATCTCGGCCGTTCCGGTTGTGGTCACTGGGGTGGGCGTGTGTTCTCGATGGCCTGAACACATGCATTTGGCGATCACCCCAACTAGGCATAAAGTCTGGGAAATACTTCAACCGTAACGTTAGTCGTTGCAAAGATGGCTGTGCAAAATAGTGTGGTTTGGAGAGGGTTCCGATAATGTCTTCAATACTCAAGTTTTTCCGAATTACATTCTTTCTCGTCCTGTACTTCTTCTTGTGCATGGTTGTGGTGACCACAATGCTTCAGGGTTGGCCGGTGGGCGCTCAGATGTTGTTTGCGTTTGGTGTTCCCGTCATTCTGATCTGGTGGCAAGAAAAGCGACGGTCCAGGAAAGTCGCTACAAAAGCGCAAGCCGAGGGAAGTTCCGAAACCCGAACATCCCGACCTGAGCCGGTTGCGCGCCCAAGTGGCTACGAAAATCGTATAGAGCGCGAGCGCGAACGAACTCGCGAAGCCAATGTTTCCAAAGCACCGGCTGCCGTTCATGCCTATTCCCCACCAAAGCAGGACTACGCTAAGATCGTTCGCGCTGGAAAGTCTGAGGCGTCAGCTCTTGCGGCGGCTGCTGAACGAAAGCAGCCCTCGCGGGTGGCATCGAGCACAGCGACCCGATCAACGAAAAGCGGGTGGGTCCCGTCTAGCGAAACAGCTAACGTGGCCGGCCGTAACATCGGCGGGATGGTCTATGTCGGCACGCCTCCCTTACTGAACACCTACGGGTATCGTGACAAGTGCCGAGCCTATATCGATCCGTCGCTGTCGGTTGCGCGCTCTGGAGCTGACAAAGTTGGTGAGGGTATGCCATATTGGCCGGGATACTCGGACATCTCACCCCAGTGCCGGGCGACCTACCTAGACTGGCTGGCCAGCGGGCGAAACGATGCCTCCTACAACCCCGGCTACATGTTCCTGTATTTTTACGGGTTGGAGCGTCGCTTCTTCGTCGATCAGTCTAACGAAGATGCCAAGGATATCGTGCAGGAAGTGCGGCGGCTGCAGTCACTTTACCCTGACAACCACTCGGTAAGACGCTATCTGGGTGAGTTCCTCGACATTGCGATGCTTGCCGAAACAGACCTCGACGCTATAGAGCCGATTTTTGAGAAGCAGGGCTGGGAACTCCCGTTCTCACTGAAGTACGCAATTGGCGCCCGGATCGACAAAGGCGAGAACCTGACAGCTGACTGGTTGCTGAGTTGGTTCATCTGCCATCCGGAAACAAATCTGAGAACTCCTGCAACGCGGTGCCGTGACGAGTTCGCCGCTCTTTTCCGAATGCGGTTTGATCGGCGTTTTCCTAACGGACTCAAAGTTACCAAACCCCGGAAATCACTCACGGCATCCTATCGGGCCGCTTCCAGCGAGTTTCAGGGGTCCGCTAACCCAACTATGGATGGCAAGTCCGTCCCGGATATCTCTGGCTTGCGCAAGCCGGTCGAGATTGCCCAAGAGTTGGCTAACGAGGTGATGAACGACCTCGACAAGCTCAGTCGCTTCTTGGGTCGAAATCCTGATGGCCGCGGAAGCGTGGAGGCCCATGCCTTGCTGCCCTCTGAACTGTGGCAATCCTTCCCATCGGAGGAAATGGACCGCTTGAAATCGTGGGCAAGCGATATCGTCGATCGGGGCGGATTGGTGCCGCTTGACGAAGTGATTGAACGTCTGGAGGGAGAAACAAACGAGAAGATCGGGAAACGGCAGATGACCGGAGCTGCCGACGCGCTCGCTCGCCTTGGTTTCGGTCTGGCGCCCGACCCTCGGTTTGCGCTGCGATCGCCCAAGGCGGAAGAGCCTGTGGTGCTGTTCAGACTGGGCGAACCCATCGAAAGACTGGAGGACGTTTCCGACAGCTATCGACGCTCCTTGATGGAATTGGCACTTGGGTCGTTCGTCGCACATGCGGATGGCCGCGTCGCGGAGCCTGAACGCAGGGCGCTGGAAAATCAAGTTTCTGCCGCGGGCCTGAGCGATCAGGAACGCCGCAGACTGCGTGCAAACCTTGAATGGTTCCTCGCTGTGCCACCGGACATGACGCTTCTGCGGAGAAAACTGAAGGAGGTCGGGCAAGATAGCCAGGCTGCCATCCGCGCAGCGCTGATTGGTGCAGCACATGCCGACGGGATTATTCACTCCGACGAAGTCGCGAGCATCGAGAAAGTCTACAAAGCTTTGGGCCTTGACCCTGCGCTTGCCTACTCGGACCTGCATGCTGGCGAAGTCGTAGATGGTCCCCGCACTGTTCGTGCCTCGCAACCGGGTCGCCCAGGCGAAGCGATACCCGAACCTGAAAAAGCCAGCGGCCCCAAACTTGATGCTTCGCGGATCGCGGCGATCCGTTCGGACACCGAGCGCGTGTCGTCGGTCCTAGGACAGATTTTCGATGTCGAAGAGGAAGAAAGCGGTGTCTCCGCGACTGCCAACCAAAGCCAGTTGGCAGCACTTGATCCGAAACACGGCGCCCTTGTTCTAGACCTGATTGATCGTGAGCATTGGTCTGAAGCCGAGTTCGAAAATATCTGTGCCTCGCATGGTTTGATGGCGTCCGGGGCTTTGGAAGTCATGAATGAATGGGCCTTTGAGACTTACGATGAAGCGCTTCTCGACGAGTATGATGGATATGATGTGTCTCCGGACATTGCAGAGGCGTTAAAAGAAAAGATGAATGCGGAGGGCAGGGATGTCGAAGTTGAAACCACGTGAACGCGATGCAATCGTGCAGGCGCTTCGGGCAGGGGTCGTTCCCAAGCTCGGCTTGCGTCATATCCAGGTCGGCCGCGTCCGGGAAATTGAAGAGCTCGTCAAAGACATGGACCGGATATCCGATGGCGGCTCGGCCATCCGGTTCATCATCGGCGAATACGGTTCCGGCAAGACGTTCTTCATGAACCTGATCCGCCTCGTTGCCCTAGAGAAGGGCCTGGTCGTGATGTTCGCGGACCTGGCGCCCGACCGGCGCATTCATGCTACGGGTGGGCAAGCTCGAGGGCTTTATGCCGAGATGGCTCGAAACCTGTCGACGCGGACAAAACCCGATGGTGGGGCATTGGCCAGCGTGGTGGAGCGTTTCGTCAGCCAGGCTCACCGAGATGCTGAGGAACGCGATGTACCCACGGGGTCTGTCATTCGTGAACGCCTTGGCCACTTCGAAGAACTTACCGGGGGGTTTGAGTTCGCTGAAGTCATCCGTCGATATTGGGAAGGCCATGAGACCGGGGACGACGAGCTGAAATCCGCGGCCTTGAGGTGGCTACGTGGTGAATTCGCGACACGTACCGACGCTCGCAAGGCGCTCGGTGTCCGTACGATCGTCGACGATTCCAGTGTCTATGACCATCTGAAGCTGATGTCGGCATTCGTGTGCGAGGCCGGTTACAAAGGATTGCTCGTCGGCCTCGACGAGATGGTGAATCTCTACAAGCTCACCTCATCGCAAGCCCGCAATGCAAACTACGAACAGATCCTCCGGATCCTGAACGATGTGCTGCAAGGCAGTGCCGAGAACCTCGGCTTCCTCATGGGCGGGACACCGGAGTTCATGATGAATACCCGTCGCGGGCTCTACAGCTACGAAGCCCTCCAGTCGCGTTTGGCCGAGAACACTTTCGCGCGAGACGGATTGGTCGACCTGTCAGGGCCTGTTGTCAGGCTGTCCAGCCTGACCCCGGAGGACCTTTTCGTTCTTCTGGCCAATGTCCGGCGGATCATGCAGGACGACGCCGGTGCTTTGCCGGACGACGCGCTCGAGGCCTTCATGGCCCATTGTTCGGATCGGATCGGCGAAGCCTACTTCCGAACGCCGCGCAATACGGTGACGGCCTTCGTGAACCTGCTTTCCGTGCTAGAGCAAAACCCCGGTGTCGAATGGAGCGATCTGATCGAAAAAATCGAGGTCTCCGAAGACCTCGGCGAAGACTTGACCGAGGTAGACGAGTCGACTGGTGATCAAGACCCCGGTGGCGATGATCTGATCAGCTTCAAGCTTTGACGCCGATGAGCAGTGCGTTCGACAAACTGGCGAGGCCTGTGCAGAAATGGATACGCCAGCAAGGATGGCGCGAGCTTCGCGACATCCAGGCGCGATCCATAAAGACGATCTGCGAGGCCAATGCAGATTTGATCGTTGCGGCATCGACAGCAGGCGGAAAGACCGAGGCGGCGTTCCTGCCGTTGATTTCACAGGTGCTTGACAAGCCGTTCGACGGCACCGGCTTCGACCTGCTCTACATCGGCCCGCTGAAAGCGTTGATCACGGATCAGGCCATGCGGCTGGAGGGCATTTGTCAGGAAGCCGAGCTTCCGGTTGTTCCCTGGCATGGGGATGTCTCGCAATCGATCAAGACGCGTGCGTTGAAATCTCCAAAAGGGATCCTGCTTATAACCCCAGAATCCCTTGAGGCACTTTTCATTCGTCGCGGTTTGGAAATTGCCCGCCTGTTTGGGGCCACGCGGGCGGTTGTGATCGACGAGTTGCACACGGTTCTTGATAGCGAACGTGGTGTCCAGCTTCGTTCACTGCTCACAAGGCTTGAGCTCGCGATAAAGCGCCCGATCCGACGCATAGGTCTGTCAGCCACTCTTGGCGACATGGATCTCGCCAAGGCCTATCTTCGCCCTGACGCTGCAAGCTCTGTCCAGCTCATCGAAGCAGAAGGCGGCGAGGCCGAACTGAAGCTCCAGCTTCGCGGTTACGTATCAGGCGATGAGGATGAAAACAGCCCATCCGCAACGGACGCAATCGCAGCCCATCTGTTCAAGCACCTTCGAGGAAGCGACAACCTAGTTTTTGCCGGTGCGCGCCAACGGGTCGAGATCTACGCAGATCGTTTGCGGGAGCTTTGTGAAAAAGAACACCTGCCGCAGGAATTCTATCCCCACCACGCGAGCCTCTCCCGCGAACACCGTGACTTCGTGGAGCGCCGCCTCAAGGATCCTGCGAAACCGACAACTGCAGTATGCACGTCGACGCTTGAGCTTGGAATCGACATCGGTGACGTGACCTGTGTGGCCCAAATCGGCGCGCCATTCAGCGTCGCCGCGCTGCGACAACGGCTCGGCCGGTCAGGCCGGCGCGAAGGACAACCAGCCATACTCAGGCAGTACGCTGTCGAAGCCAAGTTGACGCCGGAGAGCAGTTTCGTTGATCGCCTTCGCCTCGGCTTGATCCGGTCTATCGCGATGATAGACCTGTTGCTGGAAGGCTGGTGCGAACCGCCAAAACCCCAGGCGCTTCATCTTTCGACGCTCGTTCATCAGATACTTTCGGTCATTGCGCAGCGTGGCGGTGCGTCTGCAAGTGTGGTCTACAGCGTCCTGTGCCGCGAGGGCCCCTTTGGAAAGGTCACGACCGAAGTTTTCGCGGATGTGCTGCGTGCGATTGGCCATCCTGAAACCGGTTTGATCGAACAGTCCGGAAGCGGGCTCTTACTGTTGGGGCCGACGGGCGAAAGGCTAGTCGAGCATTATAGTTTCTACGCGGTGTTCCAGACGCCTGAGGAATTCCGACTGGTGGCTGATGGGCGGGACCTTGGCACCCTGCCGGTCGACAATATCCTTGCCCCAGGTATGTTGCTGATATTTTCGGGGCGTCGTTGGGTTGTTCAAGAAATCCATGATCGTGAAAAGGTCATCGTCGTCAAACCCGCGAAGGCCGGTGTGCCTCCCGTCTTTGGCGGCGATGCAGGTGACATTCATGACAAGGTGATTGAGCGGATGTTCGCCGTGCTCGAGGGAGATGCCAGTCCGGCCTACATGGACTCCGTTTCCCTAGTGTTGCTGGAAGAAGCGCGGGCCAATTATGACCAACTCGGGTTTCAAACCATGAACATCCGTAGTCTCGGGGAGCACACATCGATCATCGCAACGCGGGTTGGGACGGTGAAGACATCAACCTTGGCGCTCGCACTTAGAAGTGAGGGGTTTTCAGTCGAGCAGCACGACGGCTTCTTGCTCGTCGAAGCCGGGGATGAATCTCCAAATCTTCGAGCGGTGCTTGGAGGGGTTTCAGCAGGAGCTGCGTGCGACATCTTCGCTGGCGCTGGAAACCTTGTATCGGAAAAGTTCCATCAGTATCTTGGCCACGAATTGCTGGCTCTCGACGCGTGTTCTTCGAGGCTCGATCTGAGTTGCCTGCGCAGCTTGTCAGAGCGGCTGATTTCGTGAGGACTTTAACTAGAAGCTATCTTTATGTTCACTTGTCGATTTTACTCCGGATATGCTGGGTCTCCGGGTCATACTCCAGTTCATGCAGGGTCCCGTCTTTGATCGCTTGCACGGCCCGGCTCACGTGCTCGGGCAGCACGTAAAACCACTCGCGGGGATAAACCTTACGGCCGAACCGGTCCGTGATCCACAGGTCGCGCGGCCGGGCCGCGTCAAAGAACCGGTGCAGGAGCTGTTCCACCTTGCGCCATGACAGGTTCACCAGATCATAAGTCGCGACCAACTCAACCGGGGCGAGCAGGAAGGTCGGGTCGTTGCGGGCGTCCGCCACCCGGCGCCTAACCTCCTGTGTGGTGACCCCTATCTTGAGGAGGATGTCCCGTACCTCAGCGATCTGGGGCTCCTTGGACCGACTGCGCACCACGTAAACGGTCCCGGTCAGGTCGAGCCGGTCCACCTCGTACTCCGGGTCCAGCGGGCCGAGCCCGTGCCGATGGACCGCGCGCGCGGTGGGATCATCCGCCAGCGCCTTGCGGAAGGAGGACAGGAGTGGATCGCTCTCGGTCCCGTTTGAGAAGATGATCCGTAGTCTATGGTCGCGCTTGCCGGCCCGCGCTGTCATCTCCGCCTTCTCCGCCACGTAGGTCAGGAGCCCCTTGCGGATAAAGAGGGATCCCTCATCGACCCGGACCTCCTCGTTGTGGTTGATCGGGCGCACCTCCCGCTCCCCAGCCTCGAGCGCGGCTTGGGCACGCTCGAACATCTCCCGGAACCGGTCGAAATCGTGACAGGGGTAGAACTCTGCCCGGTGATCCGGGACCAGCCGGTCCTCCGCCGGGGTCACATGATTGATCGTCGTGAAGGCGTCCGAGACCTCCAGCTCATCATCGTCGAAGATGTCGTCCAGAGAGGTCGGGACCTCATCATCGTCCGGCTCGTCCCGCCAGTCACGTTCTGGGGCGGCGGGCTCAGGCCGCAGATCGAACGCCTCCCCGGACAGGAGCCCGTTCCGGTCGAGCTCCGCGAGCTCCTCGTCGGGCCCTTTCCGGGCCAGCTTCGCCCAGATGATCCCGAGGCGCATCTCCTCATGGTCGGGCGCTTCCGGGCTCGGGACTCGGCCGTGCCGGTCAAAGAACCGGTTCGCCTCCTCGACCAGCTGCGCGTCCCGCTCCCGCTCCGGGGCCCGGGCGGCCCGGGGCCGGATCTTCACGTCCAGAAGCCCCAGCTCGTCCTCCTCCGCGAGGATCTCGTCGATCGACCGGTACCGGGCCATGCGTCATGCCCCTCCTTGCGCGACGCGCAACCGCTCCGCCTTCTTGGTCCGGATGTAGGCATGCGCCTCTGCGAGCCGCCGCTCCAGATCGTCCGGGGAGTTCGGGTTCGGAGGGCGCCCCTCCTGCGTCGTGAACCGCTTGATGCGGGGCCAGAGGACCAGCGCCTCCTCCTCCGTCATCTGGATGCGTTGGGCCACCATCGCGGACTGGATCTGCTGAAGAAGGGGCGTGTCGAGCGCCTTGGAGGCGACGTCGAACCCCTCCCGGAACGGGTTGATCGAGTCGATCAGGTCGATGTCCAGCTCCTGCACGTTGATGAACTTCTTCACCATCCGGATCAGGTTCAGCGCGTCCGGCGCGTCCTTCTCCTCCGGCCCGCCCGTGTCACCGCCGGCGTCCTCCTCCCCCGTCTCCAGCTCCTGCTCGGCCATCTTCCGGGCGATCGCGGCGAGGTTCATCCGGGCGGCCAGGTCCTGCCGGACCGCCTCCGTCTCGTCCGGGGTCAGGTTCTCGTAGCTCCGCTCGATGATGTCCGTCAGGACCATCTGGGTCGCCACCTCGGGGGCCACGTCATCCGCGACCGTGCTCCGGTCCATCCGCTGGCATGCCTTCGCGACCAGCTCGTGCATGTCATTCTCGACGATCTCGCGCGCCCGGTCCGTCGGCGGGGCCATCAGCCCCCCGATCCCGATATGGACCTTCCCCTCACCGTCCACCTCGACAGGCGGGCGGGTGTCCCCCTCCTCGCGCCGATAGAATTTGAAGTTTGGCTGCAGGACCTGCTCCATCAGGAGCGCCCCGGAGATCGCCTTCAGCATGTCGTTGACCGCGTCCGTGACCACCCCGGTCTCGACTCCGGGCTCCGCCACCAGGTTGGTGAACTGGGCGTGGCGCTTGCCGGGCGCGTCCCGAGTGGCCCGGCCGATGATCTGCACGATCTCCGTCAGGGAGGACCGATACCCGATCGTGAGCGCGTGCTCGCACCAGACCCAGTCGAACCCCTCCTTCGCCATCCCGAGCGCTATGATCAGGTCCACCTTCGCCCGGTCCGCCTCATCGTCCCGCTTCCCGTCCGGCCCGAGCATCTCCCGGTTCAGCGACGCCTTGACCCGGTCCCGTTCCGGCCCGTCATCAACGAGGTCCGCCACCTTCAGGACCCGGCCGGTGGGGAGCCGGACCAGGTCGAACCCGGTCTCCGCCTCCTTGCCGATCACCTCGCCGAGCGCGTGCAGGATCGCGCCCACCTCCGCCTGCTTGACGTCATAGGCCTCCGCGGAGCCGCGGTGCGGGATGTGGATGATCGTCTTCAGGTCCGGGTTCAGCACCTCCGGGATCGCGCTGATATAGGTGTCCCGGTAGAAGCTGTAGGAGATCCCGAGGCTCTTGAGGAACCGGTACCCGTCCAGCTGCTCGTAGTAGCTGTAGGTGATGGACCGGAACAGGGCCTCGTCCTCCGGGCGCAAGACCGGGATGCTGTCGCCCCGGAAATAGGACCCGGTCATCGCCATCACATGCGCGTAGCCCCGGTTCAGGATACGGCGCAGGATCTCTCCGAGCCGGTTATCATCTCCGGCGCTGACATGGTGGAACTCGTCGATCGCGATCAGGCAGTTATCAAACGCGGCTGTACCCTCATCTTCCGCGATCTCGTCAAAGGCGAACCTAAAGGTGGCGTGGGTGCAGACCAGGACCCGGTCCTCGGACGCCATGAACTCCTTCACGGCGCGCACCTTGCGCGCGGTTGCCCCGTCCTCGGCCCCGTTGAGGCAGAGGTTCCAGCGGGGCTGGACCTCCCAGTCCGCGAAAAACCCGTAAGAGGTGAGGTCGGTGGACCGGAACGAGGCCCCGATCGAGGTTTCTGGGACGCAGACGATGGCCTTGCCGACCCCCTGGTTCTCCAGCTTGTCCAGCGCCACGAACATCAGCGCACGGGATTTCCCCGCCGCCGGGGGCGCCTTCAGGAGGATGAACTGGGCGGCGCGGGCCTCATAGACCCGGGCCTGCATGGGGCGCATCCCCATCGCGTTCGGGGCCTGGGTCTTGCCGGTCTGGCCGTAGGTGACGCGGACGAAATCGGACATCAGGCGGCCCTCACTTTCTTGAGCTTCTTCACGCGGGCGGCGTAAAGCTTGAACAGGTGCTCCAGCCGCTCCGTGTCGTTCCGGAACGGCCGACCGATATACATGCTCTCCAGGAGGTCATCGTTCGCCTTGTGGGCGGCGCGCAGGTCATCTGGCATCTTGTCCGGGTCGTAGAGCTCCGCGATCGGGGCCGGGTAGTGCTGATAGCGGCAGCGCAGGATCGCCATCGCGGATTTCGTCAGCGCGGCGAGCTGGTCCTCGGTGAAGTTCGGGACCGGGAAGGTGTTCCAGCCGAGAGTGTTGGAGTAGCGGAAGTCGGACTTCAGCTTGCCGCAGACAGTCCCGATCCAAACCAGATGAAGGCGCGAGGCGATCAGGGCCATGCACCAGTCGGGGGCGTCGTAGAGGGCGAAGTTCAGGTTGGAGGCGATGGTGTCTGCGCTCACCCGGTCAATCGGGAGGTAGGGCCGTCGTTCCGATGAAACCCCAGGGACCAAAAAAGCGTGTCCTTCGGGTGCATAGTGCTCCCGAAACTGGTGCGGACGATCCGCGAGCGCTTGTCCGGCGACGTCTTTCATATCCAGACGCGCCATTCGGGTCGCCTCGATCTTCCGCGCAATACCGGGGATCGCTATCGCCTCTTCCAGACGGTCATCGTCAATCCAGAGGCAGAACCGGTCGATCCCCTTGATCAGTTCCTGCGAGCCCACAAATCGTCGAACTGTCAACGGCGGAGACAAAACCGGCCACGTGGCGGCGCAAAAGTAGGCCAGTGGCGGGGCACTAAGCGCCATGGCGCGTGCGCTCCCCAAATAGCTGGCACGTGCCATGGCGCATTGGCCCGGAGGGCCAATTCGGTTAGGTGTGATCAGGTGGCGCGGGCCTTTCGGGCGCGGCTTTGGCTGAGGCGATAGCTGTCGCCGTTCATCTCGAGAATGTTTACGTGGTGTGTCAGTCTGTCGAGTAGAGCGCCGGTCAGGCGTTCGGTGCCGAAGGTTTCGGTCCATTCGTCGAAGGGCAGATTGCTGGTGAGCAGCGTGGACCCGCGCTCATAGCGCTGCGAGATCAGTTCGAACAAGAGCTCGGCGCCGGTCTTGGACAGTGGCACGAAGCCCAGTTCGTCGATGATCAGCAATTTGACGCCAGCCAGCTGCTTTTGCAGCCGTAGCAGCCGACGTTCGTCGCGGGCCTCCATCAGTTCGTTGACCAGCGCGGCGGCGGTAATGAAGCTGACCGAGAGGCCCTTCTGGCAGGCCGCCAGCCCCAGCCCGAGGGCAACATGGGTCTTGCCGGTTCCACTGGGCCCCAAGGCGATGACATTCTCGCGTCGCTCGATCCAGTTGCATCGCGCGAGTTCCAGTACCTGCATCTTGTTGAGCTTTGGGATCGCCTTGAAGTCGAAGCTGTCCAGGCTCTTGGTCGCCGGGAACTTCGCTGCCTTGATACGCCGCTCGATCATCCGCCGCTCGCGGTCGATTAATTCCAGCTCGACCAGACGCGCCAGAAACTGGACATGATCCAGCCCTTCGGCGGCGCATTGGCGGGCGAGCTTCTCGTATTCCCGCAGGAAGGTGGGCAGCTTCAGCGTCTTGAGATGATCCGCGAGCAGGATCTTCGGGGTGTCGGTCATGCCGCATCCTCCGACATCAGGGCCATATAACTGGCCGCGGACGTGGTCTCGACGTTCGCCCGCGGCAGGTATGGATAGACATCGAGATCCAGCTTCGGCGGCCGTTTCTCGACGTGGCAGAGGACAAGGTGCTTGACGGCATCGAAGCCGACCGCCCCCAATTGCAGGGCCTTCTTTACGGCGGCATGCAGGTCGTCGATGTCGAAGGTCTCCAGCAGGCGCAGCACCTGCACATATTCTCGGCGTCCGGCCTTGATCATCCGCGCTTCCATTAAGCGGCGCAGGGTCGCGAACTCGGGCGGCAGGTCCCATTCCGCCAGGGGTGCCGCCTGGTCGAGAGCGTTGATCTTCTGCTCGATCAGCGGAAGGTAATGGACCGCATCGAAGACCATGTCCTCGCGGTCGTAGCAGCGGGGATGACGCGCGATGACCTCGCCGCCGCAGCCGATCACGACCACGTCGACATAGCCCCTGATCCAGACGTCGCGGTGGCCGTAGGCGACCGGGACCGAGTAATCATTGGTTTTGTAGCGCACCAACGCCTGCGAACTGACCCGTCCGGTGACCTGATCGCAGGCATCGAATGGCGCTGTCGGCAGATCAGCCATCGCGGCCAGATCCCGCTCGAGGCGTTCCGCGATCTTCTCGGACTGGCCGCGCAGGACATCCGCCTGACGTTTGAGGCACTGTGCCTCCAGGAAATCGTTGAACGCGCCCCAGGTCGCAAACCGCGGGATCGGCACCATGAAGTTGCGACGGGAATAACCGACCAGCCCCTCCGCGTTGCCCTTGTCATTGCCCTTGCCGGGCCGCCCGTAACGATCACGGAACAGGTAATGTGACATGAACCCGCTGAACAGCGTGGCCCGCTGACGCGTTCCATCAGGAAGAATCTTCGCAACCAGACAGCGGTCGTTATCGTAGAGGACTGATACCGGCACCTTGCCGAAGAACGAGAAAGCGTGGACGTGGCCATCCACCCAGGCCTCGGCAGTGGCTGCCGGATAGGCTCGCACAAAGCAGGCATCACTGTGCGGCAGATCCATGACAAAGAAATGCGCCTTCTGCTCAATGCCGCTGATGACGACCACCGCCTCGCCGAAGTCGGCCTGGGCATGACCGGGCGCATGCGCCAGCGGCACGAACATCTCCCGGCCGCGCCGTTCGCGCTGTCGCATGTAATCCTTCACGATCGTGTAGCCGCCGGTGAACCCGTGCTCGTCGCGAAGCCGCTGTCACTGTACCCTAATTAATCAGAATCCGGCCTGAAATTGTCCGGCGATATCAATGGTATTTTGTACCCTTAATTTTCGCATTGTACCGTTAATTGCAATATTGCACCCTTAATTACCAGACGGTTGAAACTGTGGATAACCTAACCGCTTCGTGTAGCGCGCCAACAGATATTGCCCTTCTGGGAAGCGTAAAACGTTTAGTGTCGGCCTGCAGCACGGGCTGTGGAAATATTGTAATTAGGGGTACAATCTCGCCCCAAATCGCCCTGAATCCACAGAATCTGATTAATTAGGGTACAGTGACAGCGCTGCTCGCCTCCGGCCAGATCACCATGCGCAAGGTCGATGGCTGGCAAACTCTCGACAAGCCGATCGAACCCATGACCCTTGACCTCGCCGCCTGATCAGGCCCAAATCAACCCGCCCGGAGAACGCTGCCGGAGAATTTCCACCAGATTCGAGACACGACCCCGCCGCCGGCGACAAGGCCGATTTGATAATCATGGGTGCTCACAGCCACAGCCGCTCCAGACAATTGCTGTTCGGCAGCGTGACCCGGGCAATCCTGAAGGATACGACGGTTCCTGTGCTGTTATCGCGCTGAGCATGCCAGCTTGCAAACCCATTGCTGGCCACGAATCAAGCGGATCGCCTGGGCAATCCTGACGAAGCCTGGCACCGTCTATATGCAGGGGAGTGGAAAGAACGTGGGGATCATGCCGCTTCAAGTCGCCCCTCTGAAAGCCTTCCATCGAGAACAGCAGCTCTCACCGTCGCCATGCGGTGAGCCCCGCGCGGCGACCACCGCATCCGCTGCTTTTTGCCCATGCGGGTGTTCGCGATGTCATTCACGAGGCCCTCGGCCGAGACGTCGATACCGCTCGCCCTTGCTGCCTCCGCCTCGCATAGTTGGCGACTGCGGGCCGGTTGAATTCGAGGTGTGTCCTCAGCTCCATGGCGCGAGCAACGACAGAAAATGCCGCTTCGCGTCGGGAGCCGACGGAGTCTTGCGAATATGCATTCCAACCC
This sequence comes from Roseovarius sp. MBR-154, assembly GCF_053628595.1. Classification (NCBI taxonomy): domain Bacteria; kingdom Pseudomonadati; phylum Pseudomonadota; class Alphaproteobacteria; order Rhodobacterales; family Roseobacteraceae; genus Roseovarius; species Roseovarius sp. MBR-154. The sequence continues at coordinate 34,048 of NZ_JBRJGR010000017.1, read as the reverse complement.
TGAACAATGCCTCAAGCGCCTCCAACGCCCGACCCGTTTGTCCGTGCCAAACACGCCATCGGAGGTTTTGTTCAGGCGGAGACGCGTGTCGCGACGCTGGATCAGGCAATCAATGAAGCCGTTCAAGACTGGCGTTTCTCTCCCGTAGTCGACGCGCTGCGCGCGTTGCGCGGCGTGAATACAATCATCGCGGCGACGGTGGTCGCGGAAATTGGCGACATCACCCGTTTTGAAAACCCGCGCCAGCTTATGGCCTGGCTCGGGTTGGTGCCAAGCGAGCATTCCAGCGGGAACACAACGCAGCGCGGGTGCCTGACAAAGACCGGGAACGCCCTAGCCCGTACGATGCTTGTCGAAGCGGGATGGTCCTATCGCCACCCACCCAAGGAGGGGCAGCCGTTCCTCAAGCGTTCAGCGCATCTGACGCAGGAGATCAAGGACATCGGCTGGAAGGCACAGACGCGGCTTTGTAAGCGGTTCCGTCATCTGTCGAACACTGGAAAACCTCAGCCGCGCGTGCTCGCAGCCATTGCGCGCGAACTCGCCGGCTTCATCTGGGACATCGCACGCAAGACGCCATTGTCCGCGTAATGCGGCAGCTCATACAGCCTGTGCAGTACGCTGGAGATGGCGGTCATTGATAGGGAAATCCTCGGACTACGTTGGGAAAAATATCCGCTCTTAGAGAGAGGTAACCCGTATCGAATTTGGTCAGGCGGTAACCGATCCGCGGATGAGAGCATGATAATCACCGGTTCGGCCACCGTCTCTAGCGCCTGCACAGGCTACATCTTTGACCAACCCGTGTCAGCGGGGTAGATTAATCGTGTCAGAATACCTGAAAACGCTCATGAGAGCGTAGGATTCTGCACTCTCCGGCATCAGACCCCAAGTAGCGTCAAATCCTGAGGCGTGGAGCCTGTGGATATATTGTAAATAAGGGTACAAAAGTGTCCCCAAATGCCCTGAATCCGCAGAATCTGATTAATTAGGGCACAGTGACAGGAGCCTCCGAGCCAAGGAGCTGGTTCTTCCAAGCATACAGCGTCGGCCTGCTAACTCCGACCTTTTCTGCCAAAGCCTGCGCACTTTCTTGACGACTATAAAGCCCAACCACGCCGGCCTGCTTCACAGCGTCAGAGTAAGTTCCACGGCCTCGGGCACGGGCATCGACCGTAACCGTTCCGGTTTCGGGAAATGCCTCGCGCACCCAGGCAGTCAGCGTGGCCCGACCAGGATAGCCAGAGGTGGTCGCAGAAATTCGGACCAGTTGTTAAGGTGGATCGCATGACGAGAGAGACGATCCGAGATGACAAAGAGAAAGTCGCATACGCCTGAGTTCAAGGCGAAGGTCGCGCTTGAAGCGATCCGAGAAGAGATGACGCTGGCCGAGCTGTCGAAGAAGTATGGCGTGCATCCGAACCAGATCAGCACCTGGAAGCGCGCGGCGATCGAGAATATGGCCACGGCCTTCACCCGGCGGGGCGCTGATCCCGGGAAGGGGAACGAGGCGGAGATCGAGAAGCTGCATTCGAAGATCGGGCAGCTGGTGGTGGAACGGGATTTTTTAGCCAATGCCTCGGTTCAACTGCTCGGGACGCGAGGCAAAAAATGGTGAGCAAGGATCATGAGCTGAGCCAGCGGCGTCAATGCACGCTGCTGCAGCTGTCGCGCTCGACGCTGTATTACCGACCGAAAAGGGAGAGTGCTGAGAACTTGGCCTTCATGGAGATCATCGACAAGCAGTTCCTGGAGACCCCGTGGTATGGGTCCCGCCAGATGGCGCGGCACATGAAGCGGCAGGGTCACAAATGTGGCCGTCATCGTGTGCGGCGACTGATGCGTCTGATGCGGTTGGTGCCAATCTACCAAGAGCCCAACACCAGCAAGAAACACCCGGCGCACAAGATCTATCCCTACCTGCTCAAGGGGCTGGCGATCAACCGGCCCAACCAGGTCTGGTGCGCCGATATCACCTATATCCGCATGGAGCGGGGGTTCCTGTATCTGGTCGCCGTCATGGATTGGTATAGCCGCAAGGTTCTGGCCTGGCGTCTGTCGAATACCTTGGAGGCAGACTTCTGTGTCGCGGCGCTGAATGAGGCGCTGGCCAAATATGGCCCGCCGGAGATCTTCAACACCGATCAGGGATCGCAGTTCACCAGCAGCGACTGGATTGATGAACTGAAAGAGGCCAAGGTGAAGATATCGATGGATGGCAAAGGCCGCTGGATCGATAATCGCATGATCGAGCGCCTCTGGCGATCTCTGAAATACGAATGCGTTTACCTGCGTGCCTTCGAGACCGGGTCACAAGCCCGGGAGGGTATCGGCCAATGGCTCGCCTATTACAATGCCGAACGGCCCCACTCGACCCATGGCATATTGACCCCCGACGAGGTCCATGCCAGCAAAACGGAACCCATGAAAATGGCAGCCTGATGTGAAACCCTGATCCACCTTAACTGGGCTGCATTCTGGTCGAAAAAGCAGGACCACCTCTGCATGTCGATCATCTCGACCAGTCGTGCGCGCAGCAGATCATCTTGTTCCGCGGGCGGTTTTCTGGGCTTCATAACGCGGCTCGAAATTGCAGGGTTCCGACCGAAATAATACCAAATGCTGCATCAAAAACCTAAGGAAAACCACAAAATACACCGCAAAAACAGAGGGGTGAGGGTTATTCAGGGCGAACGATTTAAGAGCAAGGCGACATCAGTTCAGCCACCGCTTGCGGCGGCGATAGCTGCGCACGTCGCGGAACGATTTGCGCCCCTCATCCGACATGCCTAGGTAAAATTCCTTCACGTCCGGGTTTTCACGCAGGTCTTTTGCGGGGCCGTCCATCACCACGCGGCCCGATTCTAGGATATAGCCATAATGCGCGAAACGCAGCGCCACATTGGTATTCTGCTCGGCCAGAAGAAAGGTATAGCCCTCCTTCTCGTTCAGCGATTTCACGATCCCGAAAATCTGCTCGACCAGTTGCGGCGCAAGCCCCATCGACGGCTCGTCCAGAAGGATAGTCTCGGGCCGAGCCATCAGCGCGCGGCCGATGGCGCACATCTGCTGCTCGCCGCCCGAGGCATAGCCCGCCTGGCTTTTGCGGCGCTCCTTGAGGCGCGGAAAATAATTATAAATCATGTCGAGGTTGGCATCTATCTCCGCACGCGAAGATCCGCGAGTATAGGCCCCCGTCAGCAGGTTCTCCTCAACCGTCAGGTGCTCGAAACAGTGGCGGCCTTCCATCACCTGAATGACGCCCTTTTGCACCAGATCTGAGGGCACCAGATGCTGCACTCGCTCTCCGCGATAGATGATCGACCCCTTGGTTACCTCCCCGCGTTCGGATTTCAGCAGGTTCGAGATTGCCTTGAGCGTCGTTGTCTTGCCCGCGCCATTACCGCCCAGCAAGGCGGTGATACCACCCTTGGGCACATTCAGGCTGACCCCCTTCAGCACCAGGATCACATGGTTATAGATTACCTCAATATTGTTGACCTCAAGGATGATCTCGTCGGTGCGTACTGAGTCGGTCATGTCTCTCTCCGTAATAGTTTGCGTATCCACAGGCCGTCTTGGGTTGGATGGGGATGGCGGGCGCGCCGCTACATCCCCTTGTCATCACGCCACGATTAGTTGCAGCGCGGTTCGATCCCCGCCTCTGCGGCATAGGCCTCGGAATCTGCGGCAATCAAAGGATCGACTACTTCTGAATCCGGCGCTATGAAACCTGTCAACATGCTCCAGCTTTTCGTTTTCGCATTCCACTGGCGTACAGCAGCCAGACCTTGGCCTCCGTGATTAGAACACGTCACCTTGATTTCCGGGGCAAAATTAGCAAAGCCTAGACTCGCCATTTTTTCCTCAGTTATATGAAGCGCCTCCATGCCGTCACGAACCATTGGCCCTGTAACCTGGGACGTCCCGTGTATTTCTTGGGCCTTTTTCACGGCTTCTACTGCCAGCATTGCGGAATAGAGGCCGCGGTTGTAAAGAACGGTCCCCATTTGATCGCCGTTACCCGCGGCCAGATCCTTGTCGTATACATACGTCTTGAGATCTTTATAGATGTCAAAGTCTGACCCAGGGGCATGCATAGCCAGCGCCTTGTAACCGTCAGAGCTTTCGCCAGCCGGCAGAACATCGGATTCAGAACCAGACCACCAGACGCCAATCATATTTTCCAGCGGGAAACGCACGTTGGCAGCCTCCTGAATTGCAACTTGGTTCATGACGCCCCAGCCCCACAAAAGCACATAATCAGGCTTCTCACGTCGGATTTGCAACCATTGCGATTTCTGCTCTTGACCAGGATGATCAACGGCCAGAGTGCTAAAAACAAACCCGTGTTTTCTGGCTAGGTTTTCCAAGGTTGTAATTGGCTCTTTGCCGAACGAAGAGTTATGATAAACCAGCGCGATTTTTTTGCCTTCAATGTTGCCACCATTCTCCTGAAGCAGATATTTGATAGCAATGCTCGCACCTGCCCAATAATTTGTTGGATAGTTAAATATCCATTTAAACACCTTTCCATTAGCGACTGAAGTGCGGCCATGACCTATTGAATGAATTGGGATTTCATCCACGCCAGCTTTTGGAATCAACTGATAATTCAGACCGGTTGACACGGGCTGGTAGAGAATTGCATTCTCCTTGGTTGCCTCATAGCATTCGACACCCTTTTCGGTACTATATCCAGTTTCACATTCCGGCATGTCGATCTTTATGCCACCGACACCGCCATCACGTTCGTTGATCAGCGTAAAGTAATCGGAATAGCCATCCGCGATAGGTATTCCATTTGGAGAATAGGGCCCGGTTCGAAAACTTAAGAGTGGGATGGTCAGTTCAGCCAGTGCCGGCGATCCGGCCAACAGTGCTGATAAAAGACAAGTTATTAGTTTCGTTTTCATCGGTTTATTCCTCCCTTGGTGTTGTCCGACGTCTTGTCTTGAACGGGTATGTCCACGTCCAATCTCGTTAGGCGGGTTTCGACCCACCGTTGTCCCTTCTTCAATGCGGGAAGGGCCAAAGTCTCAGTTTCTCCTTGGCGACGCGCCAGAGTTGCGCAAGCCCGTGCGGTTCGGCGATCAGAAAGATGATGATCAGCGCGCCGACGATCATGAATTCCAGATGCGCCGCCAGATCGGTGGGCCAGCCAAGCCCCCCCACCAGCGTGTTTTTCAGCAGCACCGGCAGGAGAACCAAAAACGCCGCCCCGGCAAAGCTGCCGAAGATCGAGCCAAGCCCGCCGATGATCACCATGAACAGAACGAGGAAGGATTTGTTGATCCCGAACACCTCGCCCACCTCGACCGCGCCCAGATAGACCGCAAAGAAGAGCGCGCCGGAGATGCCCACGAAAAACGAGCTGACCGCGAAGGCGCTCAGCTTGGCCTTGAGCGGATTCACCCCGATGATCTCGGCGGCGATATCCATGTCGCGGATGGCCATCCATTTGCGCCCCGCCATGCCGCGCGTCAGGTTTCGCGCGATGATCGCACAGGCCACGACGAAGACGAGGCAGAACAGATAGGCCGCCCAGGGGGACGTTTGCGCGCCGGTGATCGGCACGCCCAGGATGGTCCGCTCCGGCGCGCTGATCTGGCCCGACGCCGAATAGTTGTAGAACCACGGCACACGGTTGAAGAGCCACACCAGAAAGAACTGCGCCGCCAGCGTCGCCACCGCGAGATAGAACCCCTTGATGCGCAAGGACGGCAGGCCAAAGAGCACACCCACCCCGGCGGTTATCCCGCCCGCCAGAATGACATGGATGAGTATGCTGATCTCCGGAAACGCGGTCATCAGCTTGTAGACCGCATAGGCCCCCACCGCCATGAAACCACCAGTCCCCAGCGAGACCTGCCCGCAATAGCCCACGAGGATGTTGAGGCCGATTGCGGCGATCGAATAGATCAGGAACGGCAGCAGAACGGCATTGACCCAGTAGTCGTTGATGAAAAACGGGATGACAGCAAAGGCCACGGCGAGAACCGCATAATAGCGGTAGCGATCGAACTTGATCGGAAAGGTCTGGCTGTCGTCGGTATAGGAGGTCTTGAAATCCCCCGCCTCACGGTAAAACATCTAGAGAACCTCCCCAAGAATTTCATCATTGTCGCGCCGTTCTGCGCGATTGGCGGGCCGGGCATGACCCGAGGCCTCCGACCGGCGCACCAGCCAGAGATAGGCCAGCATCCCCACCCCGCCGCCAAGTGCTGCAAGGATTGCGGCCATCACCATCTGGCCGGTGTTCTCCACGTTGGTCGAGAGCGCGAGATAACCAAAGGACCAGAACCCGGCCCATGCGATCACGTTGACGGTGGCGATCAGCTTTTGCATGTCCGTCACACCCTCTCGATGATCTTTTCGCCGAACAGGCCCTGTGGCCGGAAGACGAGGAAAATCAGCGCCAGTACATAGGCGAACCAGTTTTCGGTGGCACCGCCCACCATCGGACCCACGCTGAACTCAAAGAGTTTCTCGCCGACTCCGATGATCAGACCACCTACGATCGCACCGGGGATCGACGTGAACCCGCCCAGCATCAGAACCGGCAGCGCCTTGAGCGCGATCAGCGACAGCGAGAACTGCACACCCGATTTGGTGCCCCACATGATGCCCGCGACAAGCGCCACGAACCCGGCCAGAGACCAGACCATGACCCAGATGAACTTGAGCGAGATACCGACGCTGAGCGCCGCCTGATGGTCGTCGGCCACCGCACGCATGGCCCGGCCCTGCTTGGAATATTGCGCGAAAAGCACGAGCGAGACCACCAGAAGGGCGGCCACCACTGTCGCCACGATATCGAGATTGTCGATAAAAAGGCCGTACCCGAAGATGCCATAGGTCAGATCGTCAATCACCGGGTTGAGCCCCTGCGGCAAACCGACGTCAAGCTTCTTGATGTCGCTGCCCCACATGACATCGCCAAACCCTTCGAGGAAATAGGCGAGGCCAATGGTCGCCATGAACAGGATGATCGGCACCTGATTGACCAGATGGCGAAAGATCAGCTGATTGACGATCCAGGCCAGCAGAATCATGACCAGAATTGTCAGGATGATCGCCAGAAGCGTCGGCACCTCCCAGCCAAAATGGTGGACCTTGGTTCCGAATACCGCATTGATCAGGTGGGCAAAGGGCACCTGTCCTTGCATGATCCCGACCAGCGTGAGCGCCGCAAAGAGCGCCATGACCCCCTGAGCATAGTTGAAGATGCCCGAGGCCTTGTAGATCAGGACGAAGCCCAGAGCCACGAGCGCATAAAGCACCCCCGCCATGAGCCCGTTCAGCACGACTTCCATTGCGAATAGCAGCTGATCAGGCATGGTATGTCTCCGTTACGATGACGTTCCGTTGTAAGATGTCAGGCTTCAAGGTGCGTCTCCACGATCCGCAGGGTCAGGTTTCCGTCATCGCGATGCTTTTGGAGCGCGAGGACCGGCTCGATCCACTGATTGCTGTGCCATGTATCCGCCTCTGCCGGTATGTAGCGCCCGGACGCGATCGCCTCGGCTATCCATGTGTCAAACCCTGCCTCTGATGCCCCCGTCGGATCAGTGACCGAACAGGCCGAGAGACCGTCGGGAGGGGATTTTTCCACCAGCAGATGCCCGCCATCGGGTAGATCATAGCGAAGTGAGCCATTCGCAGCTTCGCCTTGACCAAGCCCTGCAACCACCGGCGGCGCGAGCGCTTCCAGCGCCGTCAGGCACCGGGTGTGGAATTCGGACCAGCCATCGGCATGGGCGAACATCGGCAAAAACGCGATACCGAGTCCGAAGGCCGCCCCCAGGGCCTTGCGGGCGTAAGGCCCCGGATCGCGTCCGGGGTGATTTCGCGGTGCGAAATCAGTCATGGGCGACCCCCAGATAGGCGTCGATCACATCCTGATTGTTGCGCACCTCATCGGGCGTGCCATCGCCGATCTTTCTGCCGTAATCCATCACGACGACCCGGTCGCTCAGATCCATCACGACCCCCATGTCATGCTCGATGAGCACGATAGTGGTGCCGAATTCGTCGTTCACATCGAGGACAAAGCGGCTCATGTCCTCTTTTTCCTCGACGTTCATGCCCGCCATCGGCTCGTCCAGCAGCAGGATCGACGGCTCTGCCGCAAGCGCGCGGGCGAGTTCCACCCGCTTTTTCAGCCCATAGGGCAGGCGTGACACGGGCGTCTTGCGAATGTGTTGAATCTCGAGAAAGTCGATGACCTTTTCGACGACCGCACGATTCTCGACCTCTTCACGTTCCGCGCGGCCCTTCCAGAGCGCCTGCGCCAGAAGGCCGGTCTTCATCTGCCGGATCCGGCCCGTCATCACGTTGTCGAGCACCGTCATCCCCTCGAAGAGCGCAATGTTCTGGAAGGTGCGGGCAATGCCCTGCTGCGCCACCTCAAAGGGTTTCATGGGTGGCCGCAGTTTGCCCTGATACCAGATCTCGCCCTCCTGCGGATGATAAAAACCGCTGATGACGTTGAGCATGCTCGACTTGCCAGCGCCATTGGGCCCGATGATCGCGCGGATTTCGCTCTGACGGATGTCAAAGGAGATGTCCTTGATCGCCACCACACCGCCAAAGCGCAGGCTGATGTTCTTCATCTCCATCACGACGCCGCCAATCTTGCGACCGTCCTCGGTGGTGTAGCCCTCGGGTGTCATGTCCTTCATTCCGCCGCCACCTTTGCTGCCTTGACCGGAACCACCGCCGCGTTGCGGATCTGAAGCGTCGCGCTGATATAGCCCTTGCGCCCGTCCTCGTAGGTCACTTCGGTCTTGGTGAATATCTCCTTCGACCCGTCATAGAGGGCGGTCAGAAGATCCTCGTATTTGCCTTCGACGATCCGGCGGCGCACCTTGCGGGTGCGGGTCATCTCGCCGTCATCGGCATCGAGTTCCTTGTGCAGCACGAGAAAGCGATGCACCTGACAATGCGCCAGCATCGGGTCCGAGGCGAGGCTGCGGTTGACCTCTTCGACATGCGCCTGAATGGTGTCGAGCACGCGCGGATGCCCCGCCAGTTCCTGATAGGAGGCATAGCCGATATTGTTGCGCTCGGCCCAGTTGCCCACCGCCGTGAGGTCGATGTTGACAAAGGCCGTGCAGGCATCGCGCCCGTTGCCGAACACCACCGCCTCCAGGATGTTGGGATAGAATTTCAGCTTGTTCTCGACATATTTCGGCGCGAAGAGACGGCCATCAGCCATCTTGCCGACATCCTTGGCCCGGTCGATGATCCGCAGGTGACCGTTATCCTTGTCGAAGAACCCGGCATCGCCGGTGGCAACCCAGCCTTCGGCATCCTTGGTGTCGGCGGTGCTCTCGGAGCTCTTGTAGTAATATTCAAACGTGCCGGGGCTGCGATAGAACACCTCGCCGCTGTCGCTGATGCGGATCTCCACGCCCGGGGCGGGCACGCCCACGGTGTCGCTGCGCACCTCGCCATCGGGTTGCAGGGTGATGAACACCGATGCCTCGGTCTGTCCGTAGAGCTGTTTGAGGTTGATCCCCAGAGCGCGGTAGAAATCAAAGATCTCCGGCCCGATCGCCTCGCCCGCCGTATAGCCCACGCGGACCCGGCCAAGTCCAAGCGTGTCCTTGAGCGGGCCATAGACAAAAAGTTTCCCCACCCCGTACTTGAACCGGTCCCAGGCCCCAATGGGTTTGCCGTCCAGAATGGCGGGGCCCACCTTGCGGGCATGCGCCATGAAGGTGTCGAACAGCCATTTCTTGAACCGGCTGGCATCTTCCATCCGGATCATGACATTCGTCAGTTGCGTCTCGAACACACGCGGCGGCGCGAAATAGTAGGTCGGCCCGATCTCGCGCAGGTTAAGCTGCATGGTCTCGGCGCTCTCGGGGCAGTTGACGCAAAAGCCGCACCAATAGGCCTGCCCGATGGAAAAGATGAAATCCCCGACCCAGGCCATCGGCAGGTAGGCCAGCACCTCTTCGTCACGGGTCAGGTGATCGAACTCGGACGAGGATTTCGACGCCTCGATGATATTGCGATTGGACAGCACCACGCCCTTGGGTTTGCCCGTCGTGCCCGAGGTGTAGAGCATGACGCAGATGCTGTCGTAACTCAGCTTTTCGCGCCGCTCTTTCAGATCAGCGATGAATTCCTCACGCGCCGCGCGACCCTGCTGCTGGATATGGTCAAAGGCGTGCAGCTTGTGGTGGTCGTATTTGCGAAGTCCGCGCGGATCGACATAGATGATATGCTCAAGCTGATGCAGCCGTTCCTGCACCTCGATCAGCTTGTCCACCTGCTCCTGATCCTGCACGATGGCAAAGCGCGCGCCGCAATGCTCCATCACGTATTCCATCTCGGGGGCGGCAGCATCCTGATAGAGCGGCACGGGGACAGCCCCCACCGATTGCGCGGCAACCATCGACCAGTAGAAATAGGGCCGGTTGCGGCCAATGACAGCAACAAAATCGCCCGCGTTCACCCCAAGGTCGATAAGCCCAAGCGCAAGCGCCTCAATTTCTTTTTCCGCCTCGGCCCAGGTCCAGCATTGCCAGATGCCGTATTCCTTTTCGCGATACGCAATCTTGTTGCCAAATTCAGTGGCGTTACGGTGCAGAAGCGCTGGAATGGACGCTACTGCGGATTGTCCCGTTCGGTTATCCATCATTCCCCCCTCACAGCACCAATTTGCCTTCGGCTCAGGCGTCACTACTTAACCATTGACGATCCTCTGCAACATATTCTCCCGGCCAAGCGCACAAACATGGCCTTTCTCAATGTTGTTTAACGCATCGATCCTTCTGTTGCCTCCATCCTCGACATCGAGACCGCTATAAATATTCGAGACACCAGCACGGGTTGGTCTGGATCTCCTGACCACTATAACAGGCCAGAAATGGGGGGCGGATCCCCAGTCATCCGAGCGTTGTAAGCGACACTCAGTCATCGATCTCAGTCGATAAGAAGGCAAGCGAACGCTCTATGGCACGGTCAAACTCTTCCGGCCTCATTGAACCGAAGTCTTCATCCGGGATCCCCGCCGAGATGCGGCTGGCGAAGCGAAGAACGGCAAGCCTCAACTTACGCGCATCGCGTTTGCGCTTCCGGTCGGCACCCACGGCGACGCCTGTGGTTTCCAAGAGTTGATTGATCTCGTCTTTCAACCTCGAAACCCCCCTTCCTGTCGTCGCAGAAACCCGTAAGACAGAAATATTGCGCTTCGCGCCGGATCGCAGCGACAGCATCGCTTCGAGGTGTTTTGCCGTCTCATCGGCATCGTCGCGATCCGCCTTGTTAACCACTAGCAGATCACCGATCTCCAATATCCCTGCCTTAATAGCCTGGAGTTCATCGCCGAGCCCCGGAGCGGAAATAACCACGCTAAGGTCGGCCACCTGCGTGATTTCAGTTTCCGACTGCCCGGCCCCCACTGTTTCTATCAGGATGAGCGGCCAGCCAGCAGCGTCCATGATATCGGCCATGTCATGCGCCGCTTCGCAAAGCCCGCCGAGATGACCGCGCGCCGAGACCGAACGGATAAAGACTCCATCGTCGAGGCTGTGAGCGCCCATGCGCGTCCGGTCGCCCAGCACCGCGCCGCCCGACACCGGACTCACTGGGTCTACTGCAAGGACAGCCACCGGACGGCCCTCTCTTCGCCATTCATGAATCAAAGCATTAAGAAGCGTCGACTTGCCGGCACCAGGCGGGCCAGTGAAACCCACGATGTGTGCTTCACCAAACGCACCAGCCAGCGCTTCAGTCAGAGCCAGAGCGTCGTCACCACCGCTTTCCACCACAGTCAGCGCCCGGCCAAGTGCGCGGGGGTCACCCGCGCGGAGCCGCTTGGCAAGCGCCTCAATCCTTGTCTTTTTATAGCTAGACATCAGGCCACCATCAGCGGATGGCCAAACCCAAGCTCACGGCGCAGGCAAGCGATAATCTCGCCATGAGTAACGCCGTTATCGGCGGCCCCCACCACTTTTTGGTAAACGTTCTCGGAGCCGTTTGCGGCACGGGCCAACTCGTCCAACGCCCTGTCCACGTCGGCTTGCTTCCGGGCGGCTTTGAAAGCTTTGAATGCCGTCACTTGCGCCTCCATCGCGTCACGGCTCGGGCGATACGTATCAACCTCCCGATCCTCCACCTCGGACTGGTAGCAATTTACGCCCACGACTTTCTCTGCGCCGGTTTCGATGCGGCTTTGATACTCTAACGCCGACTTCCCGATCATGCGCTGCACGATCCCGGCATCGACAGCATTATACATCCCACCCGCATTCTCGATTGTGTCCATGACCTGGAAAATCTTCTCCTCCATCTCGTTAGTAAGAGACTCCACGTAGTAGGAACCACCCAGCGGGTCGATGACGTCGCAGAGATGCGCCTCTTCACGCAAAATGTTCTGCGTTGCCACAGCAATGCGCGCGGCGTCCTCTGTCGGGCAGGCCATTGCTTCGTCAAATCCGTCGGTGTGCATGGATTGCAAGCCCCCGAATATTCCCGCAATCGCCTGCGCAGCCACTCGGGCAATGTTGTTGAGGGGCTGTTGTTGGGTTAGATCAACGCCAGATGTCTGACCGTGAAACTTGAAACGCCATGAGCGGGGATCCTTGGCGCCGTAACGCTCACGAACGATCTTGGCCCAAATCCGCCGCCCGGCACGGAACTTTGCCACCTCCTCGAAAAAGCTGATGGAGATGTCGAAGAAAAAAGTGAAGCGCGGCAGGAAATTGTCGGGATCCATGCCCGACTCGATGCAGTCATCGGCGTACTGGATCGCGGTCGAGAGCGTCAGCCCCATGGTTTCCGCAGGGGTAGCTCCAGCCTGCTGCATGTGCTGACCAACGACCGAGACCGGGTTCCAGTTTGGCACATGCTCCCGGCAAAACTTAACATGATCAACGAAGACCCGCCGTGCACCAGGCTGGCTTAGCCGGTAGAACATGTGATTGGCCACGAAATGCGAGATGTAATCGGACTGGTTCGCAGTGCCTGTGATCTTGTCGAACGGTACGCCCCGACGTTTCGCGACGCTGAGCAGGAAAGCAAAAAGCGTGAAGGGCGTGGGGTCGTTCATCGCGGTAGAAATTTCACCGATCGGCACACCGTCGAGCGCCGCGTCCATGTGATCGACCGTATTGATGACGGTGCCGCAGGTCCCAAGCAGCGGCAAGGGACTTTCGTCGCAATCGATACCGCGGAAGCTTGAGTTGCACGGAATAAGACTGATCGCCGACGCCCCTTGCTGCAGCATCATCCGGACCCGTTCGTTGTAGTCCTGCGGTGTCCCGAGCCCGATAAGTTGTCTCTGTGTCCAGGTGCGACCACGGTGCATAGTGTTGTAGATGCCCCGGGTGTATGGCAACTCGCCCGGCATGCCCAGATCCTCGCCGTAGCGACTATCCGACCAGTCAAGCGGCGTGTAGAGCGGACGTACCTCGATACCGGAGCGGTTTATGACGGTCCGGTCCTGCCCGATCTCCTTGTCATAGCGGACCTTCCATTCGGCCTGCTTATCTTTCAGGGTGGCGGCATTAGTGTTCGAAGCTTTCTTGGACATTATGCGACCTCTGCGGTTTCGCGCGCTGCGCGTGCCTCGACGGCAAGCTGGCGGACGGTTTCAACAATTTCTTCGCTGGTAGCGCCTGGACCAAAGATGGCGCTGACGCCGGCATCCATCAATTCGGGCTGTTCGTTCTGCGGAATTATTCCACCCACGACAAGACGCACATGATCCATGTCCGCATCGCGCAACGCCGCAATCAGATCAGGCATGATGAGATGATCGGTCGCGAGCGAACTCACCCCCACCACGTCCACATCTTCTTGCATAGCTAGCTTGACCACTGTCTTGATCTCTTGCCAAGGAGGGGTGTAGATCACCTCCATGCCAGCGTCGCGCAGGTAGGCAGCGACCACGCGACTACCCCGGTCATGCCCGTCGAATCCGATTTTCGTCACCAGGACGCGCTCAGGATAGGCCATAATTCAAATCTCCTCGGCTTGGCTTGAAAGCGATCGCTTAAGAACCCGCATCAATTGGCACGCGATCTGTCTGGGGCCCTCCCCGCCCGGCCGGCGCCAGACCGGGATGTGGTTAACGGCCCCGATCAGGAAGAGCCGAAGCAAGCTTCGGTCCAACCCCTCTGGTAGCGGAAGCGCACCCACCAAGTCGCGCACGTAAACTTCGTATTTATCGCGCAGCCGGACGAGATCATCACGCGCTGCAGGCACATCATCAGGCAAGATGCGGATAATAACGCTGGCATAGGCAGTGGGCTCGACAATCATCTCGACATGCGCAGCGAGCATCAGCTCCAGCCGCTCCCACGGATCCGTCGCCTTAGCGATTTCTCCCTGAACCCGCTCGCTTAACCTCCGAACGCCTTCTTCGTAGACCCCGACGAGCAAAGCTTCCTTGTTAGGGTAATGATAGTAGATCGACCCAGGCAGCATCCCGCATTTCTTGGCGATGTCCCGCATTGTCGTACCTTGGTACCCGCGCGCCGAAAATAACTCCGCCGAACTGTCCAGCAAAACATCAAGCCGGTTGTTGGAGCGCACCGCAGTTGTCATTTGACAGACCCTAATAGAAAACATATGTTAGTTTATCTAAATTACTGGATCAAGTCAACACTTGTTTTGTGATCGAACTGTGGCTGCAGGATAGGTTGCGCGCCAACAATCACGACCGTTTCGGTGCTAGGAGTATACGCCTTGTCGCGCTTTCCGGACCCGATCTGTTCCAACCAAACCCAAATTATCACCTTAAATGCTGACGAAGGAGAGCAGAATGACAGCCCATAGCGAGAGGATCGGTGCCCTACAGCAATGCCTCCGTCGACGCGGCCTGACAGCCGCACTACTGCACATGAGCAGAGACATATTCTATTACACGGGAACCGCTCAGCCGGGATGGCTGTTCGTCGCGCCAGACGATGCTCATCTTTACGTGCGCTCCGGACTGGGCTTTGCCCGAAGACAAAGCAGCTTACCGGATAATCGCGTCTCTCTCAAAAGTAGGCTCGCCGACATCGTAGACACCTGCCTTGGAGAAGACACCGACGACCTGCAGATCGGCGCAGAGCTCGACGTGATGACCGTCCCTCAATACCAACAACTCGGTAAGGTTCTCGGGTCCGCTCGGATCGTGGATGTGTCGTCGGACATCCTCGAACAGAGAAAAATCAAAGATGCCGGAGAAATTGAAACCATAGAAATCGCCGCACAGGCGCTCGAAGAGGGCCACCGGCAGGCGATAAAGGCTTGGCGCGTCGGGATGACCGAACTGGAAGCCTCGGCCATCGTGGAAGACGGACACCGCCGGGCCGGGCACGAAGGCGTGTTTTTCGTCCGGCAACCCGACTTCACTATGGGACGCGGACCGCTCGCATCGGGGGAAAACCGGCAACAGATGAGCGGGGTCGTTTTCACCGTTTCCGGCTGTGGATTGAGCGCTGCAGTCCCCGCCGGGGCATCACGTCGGAAGCTTCAGCCCGGTGATCTGGTAATCGTAGACATTCCGACCTGCGTGCAAGGTTACCACGGGGACCAGTCGCGAACCTATTGCATAGGACAACCGACGAAAAAGGCTCTGGACTTGCATCAGTCTCTCAGGTTGGTCTCAGACAGACTGATTGCAGATATCTCGCCGGCCATGACATCAGGTGAAGTTTTTGATCGCGCTTGCCACCACGCTGAAGACGCACGAATACTCGGCTCCTTTCTTAAATTTTCCGATGGAAAGATGGCACATTTCGTGGGTCATGGCGTCGGGCTGGATCTCAATGAACCGCCATTCCTGTCGCGTGGCGGAGAAGAAAAAATAATGGCGGGCATGGTGCTGGCCATCGAACTCCACCTCTGCGACGCCGAAGTCGGAATGCTCAAACTAGAGGACATGATCGTGGTGCACGATGACGGCTGCCACATATTAACGAAGACGGACCGGGAATTGATACCTGTGCCGCTAAATGTTGATTGCCACTTCTGAGAATTGATGGGGTGGGATACCTCCTCCCGACGGCATCGCAATGTGCCAAGGTGATGTGGGTCACATCACAGAGATGAGGGAGTATCCATGACTGAAGTTACCATTGTTGGGCTGGATTTGGCAAATCGGGTTTTCCTGGTTCACGGTGCGACGGCCGATGGCGGCGTTGCTGTTCACAAGAAACTGTCGCGCGGTCAGGTGCCGGTATTTTTTGCGGACCCGCCGCCCTGCGTGGTTGCGATGGAGGCCTGTGCCACGGCCCGTTATTGGGCACGCGAGATCGGTGCTCTGGGGCATACCGTCAGGTTGATCCCGCCTGCCTACGTCAAGCCTTTCGTCAAGCGTCTAAAGAACGATGCGGCTGACGCGGAGGCCATAGCTGAAGCAGCCAGCCGCCCAACCATGAGACTCGTCGAGCCGAAGTCCCCCGACAGCAGGGGCGCGCCATGATCTTTCGAACCCGCGATCTGTTTGTGCGCCAGAGGACACAAACCATCAACGCGCTACGGGCCCATTTGGCAGAACATGGCCTCATCGCACCCCAAGGTCTGTCAAATCTCGCAGGTATCCAGCGGGTAGTTGACGAGGGAACAGCTGATTTAGAACCTTTGATAGCCGAGACTGCCCGGATCTACCTTGAGCAAATCAATGATCTGTCCAGTCGCA
The DNA here is from genome assembly GCF_053628595.1 of Roseovarius sp. MBR-154. NCBI lineage: Bacteria > Pseudomonadati > Pseudomonadota > Alphaproteobacteria > Rhodobacterales > Roseobacteraceae > Roseovarius > Roseovarius sp. MBR-154. The sequence continues at coordinate 17,400 of NZ_JBRJGR010000017.1, read as the reverse complement.
TCGCCAAAATGGAGGCTACATTGAAGCAGGAAGCTGATCGATCCGATGCCTCGTCACGGATGATGACAATGCCGGGTCTCAGGCCGATCACCGCGATTGCAATCGAAGCCTTCGCTCCTACCCTGTCAGTGTTCAAGTGCAGCAGGGATTTCGCGGCCTGGCTGGGCTTGGTGCCACGACAACATTCTACCGGGGGCAAGCAAATCTTGGGCCGAACATCGAAGATGGGGCAACGCGATATCCGGCGGCTGCTTATCATCGGCGCAATGTCGGTGATCCGCTGGGCAACCCGGAAAGGAACGATCCAGGGAACCTGGCTCCATGCCATGCTGCTGCGCAAGCCGCGCAAGGTGGTCGCAATCGCCTTGGCCAACAAGATGGCCCGGGCGCTTTGGGCGATGGATAAGCGGAAAGAAGATTATCGGGATCCACGACTGGCAGCAGCCTGACAGTGTCAGATATCCAAGAGTGGGACGTCGGCGTGTGAGGAGGTCATTGGCAGTAAGGACAAAGATCGGTGACGATGGTTCTGGCAACGCATCCGGGTCAATGGGCCATGAGCCCGCAGAATTGATTTTGCACCAGAGCCGCGCAGATCCATATCGGCCAGCGGACATGTGTTTGCCGCACAACAGGCCTGATACATGACCGCACCCGATCACACGTCAACACTGTTCAAAAGCCTTCTTGCGCGAACGGGGGCCATACATGACCCGGTATTGTCACCGAGATCTGACCCACCCGGTGGTTATGTTCTACGTGTCATGATGGCGTTTCCTTCCGTTTCTTTTTCGCTGTTTCGGAGCTGGCCTTGAAGCAATAGCTGTCGTTTCCGGTCTCTAGGATGTGGCAGCGATGGGTGGGACGATCGAGCAGTGCTGTGGTCATTTTGGCGTCCCCGAAGATCGTGGTGAACTTCTTCGAAAGCCGTTGAGCACGAACCTGTGAACCAGACCGGGATCAGCAAGACCAGAAGGTAGACCCGACGAAACCGCATCCGGCGCGGGGCCGCGCCGGATGGGTCCTGATCGCGCGCGATCACCTGCAATGGCAGGTCGGTGGCTTGGGGGTCAGACATGGCACCCTCTGATCAGTTTGCCCATCCATACCGCTAAGACCGGGAAAAGTTCCCGCGCAAAGCGTGGAGTGACCTGCGCCTTGTCGCCGCAGGTCTTTTTTGTGCTTTGGTTAGAATGACCAAAGCACGGTGTCGTCCTTAAGCATCGCGCCCGCCATTTCTGGTGGTTTGGCGACGCCAACGCCATCAAGCAGGGCCTCGGGGCCGACACCGCGACCGGGCAGGTAGATCGCGCAAACTTCGACCGTGGCACCGGCCTCCATGATCTTTTGCATCAGGCCTTGCGGGCTCATGTCGCGGGGCGGTTGCGGCGCGGTGACACTTGCCGGGGCGTCCTTGAGGGCGATGTCACCGCCCGGTCCGCACAGCAGAATGCGGGTTTGCGCGCCTTGCTGCACGGCCTGCATGGTCAGCACCATGGCCATAAGCTGGGTCTGCGGCTCGGGCGAGGTGACGACGGTCACAAGTGCCTTTTCCGAGGCCTGTGCCCCGGTGGCAAGGCCCGCCACGGTTGCGGCGGCGAGAATGGTCTTTTTCATGAGTATCTCCAGTGATGAGGGTCAGATAAACAGTCGTATGAGGGTAGCGACGGCGGCCAATGCGCCGATGCCGAGCAGCCAGAGCAGAACGAACCAGCCGAGGCGCCTGAGGGCAGGGGGCATCAGTGATACCCCTCTCCCGGACGCACCTTGCCGCGAAACACCCAATAGGCGTAGCCGGTATAGGCAAGGATCAGCGGCACAAGAAACAGCGTGCCAACCAATGCGAAGGCAAGGCTTTCATCCGGCGCCGCCACCTGCCAGATGGTCAGCGAGGGCGGCACCATCATCGGATAGAAACTGATGCCGATCCCGATAAAGCCAAGCACGAAAAGCGACAGCGCCGCTAAAAACGGCCGCAGATCGCGGCTGTCGTTCAACCCGGTGAAGAGCGCCCAGGCCGCCCCCAGCACCAGCACCGGCATGACGATGCTGAAGGCGCTGCCCGGCAGGTTGAACCAGCGCTGGAAATAGACCGGTTCCAGAAACGGGGTGGCAAGGCTGACCAGCCCCATGAAGCCAAGCGTCGCAAAGCCCAGCCACCAGGCCCGGCGGCGCATGCCCAGTTGCAGCGGCCCTTCGGTTTTCAGCACCAGCCAGGTTGCGCCCAAAAGCGCATAGCCCGCCACCACCGCCAGCCCGGTCAGCACCGAGAACGGCGTCAGCCAATCCCACCAGCCGCCTGAATAGGCCCGGCCCGTGACCTCTATGCCCTGCACCAGCGCGCCAAGGGCAATGCCCTGACAGAATGCCGCCACCAGCGAGCCGCCGAAAAACGCGTGATCCCACACCCGTTTCCAGCGCCGCGTTTTCCAGCGGTATTCAAAGGCCACGCCGCGAAACACCAGCGCCAGCAGCATCAGCGTGATCGGCATGTAAAGCGCCGGCATCACCACCGCATAGGCCAGCGGAAACACCGCGAACAGCCCGCCGCCGCCCAGCACCAGCCATGTCTCATTGCCATCCCAGACCGGAGCGACGGTATTCATCGCGGTGTCGCGGTCGCGTTCCGATCCGGCGAAGAGAAAGAGGATGCCGACGCCAAGATCGAAACCGTCCAGCACCACATAGGTCAGCACGGCAAAGGCAATCAGCCCGGCCCAGATGAACGCAAGATCGAATTCCATTGTCAGTTCTCCTTACTCGCCGGGAACAAAGGTTTTGGCATGCAGTTGCGCAACGGGTGTGATCCCGGCGGTGCGGGTCGGGCCATGATCATCCTCGCCGCCCGTATCGGGCGCGCGATTCATCAGCCGCAGCACATAAAAGGTGCCCGCGCCGAAGACGAAGAAATAGACCACGATGAAGGCAATCAGCGAGGCGGCAACCGCCGGGGCCGCGACGGGTGCGAGGCTGTCAGAGGTGCGCAACAGGCCGTAGACGGTATAGGGCTGGCGGCCGACCTCGGTCGTCACCCATCCCGCCAGCACCGCGACGAACCCCGCAGGCCCCATCGCCAGCGCCGCGCGGTGCAGCATCGGGCTGTCGTAAAGCCGCCCCTGCAAGCGGCGCAGCCCCGCCCAAAGGCCAACGCCAAGCATCGCAAAACCAATCGCGATCATGATGCGGAACGACCAGAACACGATGGCCACCGGCGGCTGATCTTCGCGCGCCACGGTATCGAGGCCCGTCAGCGGCGCGTTCAGATCATGCTTGAGGATCAGCGAGGATAGTTTGGGAATACCCACCGCGTAATCCAGCTGCTGATTGTCCTGATCGGGAATACCGAACAGGTAAAGCGGCGCGCCCTCGGGGTGGCTGTCAAAATGCCCCTCCATCGCCATGACCTTGACCGGCTGATGCTCCAGCGTGTTGAGGCCGTGGAAATCGCCCGCCACGATCTGAAGCGGCGTCACGATCACCGCCATCCACATCGCCATCGAAAACGCGGTGCGCGCCGTTGCGCTCCTACGGTCGCGCAGAAGATGCAGCGCGCTGACCCCACCCACCACGAAGGCGGTGGTGAGGTACGCCGCCATCACCATATGCACAAGGCGGTAAGGGAAGGACGGATTAAAGACGATCGCCCACCAATCCTCGGGCACGAACTGGCCATCGGCGTTGATCCCGTAACCTGCCGGCGTCTGCATCCAGCTATTGACCGACAGGATCCAAAAGGCCGAGGCCAGCGTGCCGACCGCCACCATCGCGGTGGCAAACATGTGTAACCGGTCGCCGACCCGTTCGCGCCCGAACAGCATGATGCCAAGAAACCCGGCCTCAAGGAAAAACGCGCTGAGCACCTCATAGGCCATCAACGGGCCGATCACCGGCCCGGCCTTGTCGGAAAACACCGCCCAGTTGGTGCCGAACTGATAGGACATCACGATGCCCGACACGACGCCCATGCCGAACACCACGGCGAAGATCTTTTTCCAATGCTCGAACAGCGTCAGATACGTCGCATCGCGCGTGCGAAGCCATTGCGCATTCAGCACCGCAAGCCAACTTGCCAGCCCGATGGTGAAGGCCGGAAAGATAATGTGGAATGAGATGGTAAAGGCAAATTGGATACGCGCCAGTATCTCTGCGCTGAAACTGTCAAACATGGAACACCTCCGAATTTGCGGGATTGGCCCCGCCGGAAACCCGGCGGGGCGGATTGATCAAAGGGTCGTGGTGCGCAGGTATGGGCGCAATTCGTCAAATCCCTGCGGGAACAGTTTTTCCGCCTCGGCGTTGGGGATCGAGGTCGGGATGATCACCTTGCCACCGGGCACCCAATCGGCCGGAGTGGCGATGCGGTGGTTGTCGCCGGTCTGAAGCGCGTCGATAACGCGCAGGATCTCGTCGAAATTGCGCCCCACGCTCATCGGATAGGTCATGGTCAGGCGAATCCGCTTGTTGGGGTCGATGATGAAGACCGACCGCACCGCGGCGGTTTCGCTCTCATTGGCGTGGATCATCTCGTAAAGCCGCGCGATATGGCTGTCAGGGTCGGCGACGATCGGAAAATCCACCGTGGTGGATTGCGTATCGTTCACGTCCCTGATCCAGGCCTCATGTTCTTCGACACCATCGGTCGACAGACCAAGTGGCTTGACGTGACGCTTGGCAAATTCCGCCGAAAGCTGCGCGGTGCGGCCGATCTCGGTGGTGCAAACCGGGGTGAAATCGCCGGGATGGCTGAAGAAGAACACCCAGTCGCCGCCGATCCAGTCGTGAAAACGGATCGGGCCTGCGGTGGTGTCGGCGGTGAAATCGGGGACGGTGTCGCCGATATGGATACCCATGTGATATGTTCCTTCCTGATATCGGGCGGCGCGATCTGCCCCGGCCCTGATGCGAGGTATTTAGAATGATTCTTGATTATTAGATATAACTAAAATATACTAATTATGCGACAAACTGGCGCGCGCAGGATAATGCTCAGACCTATAAGTAAAGAAGTCCCGATGCTTTAGCTGGCCTTGAGTGAGTCAAAGCTTTACAAAACATAGAGCATAATTGAAAGCGAACCACCATGCGATTGACGAGTTACACGAATTACGCCCTGCGCGCGTTGCAACTGGCGGCGCTGAAGGCGCCTGCGTTGGTGCGGGTAGATGATGTGGTTAAGGTGCACGGGCTGGCGCGCCCGCATATCGTCAAGATCGTGCATGAATTGGGCAAGGCCGGGTTCATCGACACGCAGCGCGGGCGTGGTGGCGGCTTTCGGCTGGCCCGTGCGCCCGAGACGATCCGAGTAGGAGAGGTGGTGCGCCTGACCGAGGGGCCATTCGACGTTGTGGAGTGTTTCAACCGCGAAACCAACACCTGCCCGCTGATCGGCATCTGCCAACTGTCACTGACCATTCAGGCGGCGACACGGGCTTTTCTGGACGTGCTCGACGGGGTGACCATCGCCGATATCGCGTCCAACCGCAGCCAGTTGCTTGACCGTATCCTGCCGTTGCAGGAGGGCATCGTGTCCCCCAAAAGGGCACGCGCATGACCGCCCCGGATTGGAGCACGCGCCTGCCCGGACTGGCAGGGTTGGAGCCTGATGTGCGGGCCGATCTGGTGCGCCGCAGCCACTTTGTGCGCTTGGCGGCCGGAACCACCGTCTTTGCCGCCGGGTAAGAGGCGGAGAATCTTTTGTTCGTACTGTCCGGCACGGTGCGGGTCAGTCAGACATCAGAGTCCGGGCGTGAAGTGGTGCTCTACCGGGTCGAGGCGGGTGACAGCTGCATCATGACGGCGGCCTGCCTGATGGGCGATGCGCCCTATCTCGCAGAGGGCATCGCTGAAAGCGAGATCGAGGCGGTGGCGATCCCGCGCGGCGTGTTCGATGATCTGGCGGCGCGCTCGGGGGCCTTCCGCGCCTTCGTCTTTGCCGCCTATGCGCAACGCATGCTTGATTTGTTTCATATCGTGGATGAGGTGGCCTTTGGCCGGGTCGACATCCGCCTTGCACAGCGCCTGATCGCCTTGGCACGCGGGGCGGAGGAATTGCATATCACCCATCAACAGCTTGCCGCCGAGCTTGGCACCGCGCGCGAGGTCATCTCGCGCCAGTTGCAGGACTTCCAGCGCCGCGGCTGGATCACCCAGGCGCGCGGCGTGGTTCGGCTTGTGGACCCGAATGCGCTGGCCGGTCTGGCGGGGGGCTAAGCGGGTTTTTGCACCGCTTGGTGACTTCATCACATACGTCCTCGAGGCAAATCTCTATTCAGGGGTCAACTTTAACCGGAGGGCTTTCATGACTGCCAATATCGGGTCTATCGACCGCATCATTCGTATCGTTCTGGGCCTTGCCCTGCTGGCGCTCGCCTTTGGCGGGGTTTTGCCCATGTTTGCAGCAGGCGCGCCGAAATGGATCGCTGCCATCGCCGGGATCGTGCTGATTGCCACCGCAGGTATGCGCTTTTGCCTGCTGTATCGCATCCTCGGCATTCGCACCTGCAAGCTTTGATCCCCAATGACCGGAGGAAACATATGACCGCTTATCCTGTTGACATGACCATTCGCCCCGATGTCGAAAGCTTTTTCGACGCGGCGACCAATACCATCAGCCATATCGTCAAGGACCCGGCGTCAAACGCCTGCGCGATTGTCGATTCGGTGATGGATTTCGAACCGGCATCGGGGCGGATCAGTTTCGATCACGCGGATGCCCTGATTGCGCGCGTGCGGGCCCGTGGCCTGACACTGGACTGGATTCTTGAAACCCATGTCCACGCCGATCACCTCTCGGCCGCGCCCTATATCCAGCGCGCATTGGGCGGCAAGATCGGTATCGGCGAGAATATCCTGATCGTGCAGGACGTGTTCGGCAAGATCTTCAACGAGGGCACCGAGTTTCAGCGCGACGGCAGCCAGTTTGACGCACTGTTCAAGGATGGCGACACCTACAGCGTCGGCACCATGCCCTGTTTCGCCCTGCACACGCCGGGTCACACCCCGGCTTGCATGACCCATGTGATGGGCGATGCGGCGTTTGTCGGCGATACGCTCTTCATGCCCGATGGCGGATCGGCGCGCGCCGATTTTCCGGGCGGCGACGCAGCGACACTTTATGACAGCATTCAAAAGGTGCTGGCCCTGCCCGACGAGATGCGCCTTTTCATGTGCCACGATTACGGCCCGAACGGTCGCGATATCCAGTGGGAAACCACGGTGGCCGAGGAAAAGGCCCATAATATCCATGTAGGCCACGGCAAGACGCGCGAAGATTTCATCAAGTTCCGCACCGAACGGGATGCAACGCTTGGCATGCCGCGGCTGATCCTGCCGTCGCTTCAGGTCAACATGCGCGCGGGCGAGGTGCCCAAGGATGCCGATGGCAGGCCCATGCTGAAACTGCCGGTCAACGCGCTTTAATTCGGTGCCCGAGGGGGGAACCATGGACATCAAGACAATAACCGACGACCTTTCGGTCAGCCCGCAAATCGCCCCCGGCGATCTGGCGGCGATCAAGGCGGCGGGCTTTCGCGCCGTGATCTGCAACCGCCCTGATGGCGAGGGGGCCGATCAACCGAATTTCGACGAAATCGAGGCTGCCGCGCGAGCTCAAGGGCTTGCGGCGCGGTATCTGCCGATCACCTCTGGCATGGTGCGCGATCAGGACGCGGGTGATTTCGGGCGCGCCCTGCGTGAATTGCCCGGCCCGGTCCTTGCCTATTGCCGCACCGGCACACGCTCGGCCACGCTCTGGTCGCTCTCTGAGGCCACGCGCCGCCCGGTGCCCGAGATCCTCGCCGCGACCAAGGCGGCAGGCTATGACATGGCGGGCGTTGCGCGGCGCATCATCAACGGCGGCAAGACGCCCACCGACACGGGTGACGCCAAATTCGACGTGGTGATCGTGGGGGCCGGCGCAGGCGGTATCGCGGTCGCGGCCAGCCTGCACGCGCGCAAGCCCGATCTCGACATCGCGGTGATCGACCCGGCGGATATCCACTACTATCAACCGGGTTGGACCATGGTGGGTGGTGGCATCTTTGACGCACCCGAGACGGCCAAGACCATGGGCGCGCTGATCCCGCGCGGCGTGCACTGGATCAAATCCGCCGTGGCCGCGTTCGAGCCTGCGGACAATGCCGTGATCCTTGATGGCTGCCGGGTGGTAAAATATGATCGCCTTGTGGTCTGTCCGGGGTTGAAACTCGATTGGGCCAAGGTGGACGGGCTGGAGGAAACGCTGGGGCGCAATGGCGTCACCTCTAATTACCGCTACGATCTGGCCCCCTATACCTGGCAACTGGTGCAGGGGTTGAGGAAGGGCCGCGCGCTCTTCACCCAGCCGCCGATGCCGATCAAATGCGCGGGCGCGCCGCAAAAGGCGCTGTACCTGTCGGCCGATCACTGGTTCCGCAGCGGCGTTCTGAACGAGATCGACATTCATTTCTGCAATGCCGGTGGCGTGCTGTTCGGGGTCAAGGATTACGTGCCCGCCCTGCAATCCTATATGGATAAATACCGCGCCAATCTTGATTTCTTTCACAATCTTGTCGCCATCGACGGCCCGGCCCGCACCGCCACCTTCGAGGTGAAGAAACCCGATACAGCGCCCGAGCGGATCACCATGGAATACGACATGATCCATGTCTGCCCGCCGCAATGCGCGCCCGATTTCATCCGCGTCTCGCCCCTGGCCGATGCCGCCGGATGGATCGACGTGGATCAGGCGACGCTGCGCCACAAGACCCACGACAATATCTGGTCGCTGGGTGATGTGATGAACGCCCCCAATGCCAAGACGGCGGCAGCGGCGCGGATACAGGCCCCGGTTGTCGCCGAAAATATCGTGGCCGACATAATGGGCCGCGAGGCGGTGGCGCAATATGACGGCTATGGATCGTGTCCGCTGACGGTGGAACGGGGCAAGATCGTGCTGGCCGAGTTTGGCTATGGCGGGGTGATGAAGCCCAGCTTTCCCAGGTTCCTGATCGACGGCACAAGGCCAAGCCGCCTTGCCTGGCTCCTGAAGGAACGGTTGCTGCCGCCGATCTACTGGAAGGCAATGCTGCGCGGGCGCGAATGGATGGCCAAGCCCGAAAAGATTAACGCCACCCAAAACACCTGATCCAAACCACACCCCCTTGATCCGGGCGGGGCGCAATCGCCCTGCCCGACCTGCATTGAAAGACCTGCCTCATGCTCCGACCGCTTGCCCGCTATCTGCCCATTCTTGACTGGGGCCGCCGCTATGATCGTGGCGCGCTTGGCAGTGATACGATGGCGGCGGTGATCGTGACGATCATGCTGATCCCGCAATCGCTGGCCTATGCGCTTTTGGCGGGCTTGCCGCCCGAGGCGGGGATCTATGCCTCGATCGTGCCGATCATCCTTTACGCGATTTTCGGCACCAGCCGGGCACTGGCGGTGGGGCCGGTGGCCGTGGTCTCATTGATGACCGCCGCCGCCATTGGCCAAGTGGCCGAGGCGGGCAGCATGGGCTACGCTGCCGCCGCCCTCAGCCTTGCGCTGATGTCGGGCGTGATGCTCTTGGCGCTTGGGCTGTTGCGGCTGGGGTTTCTGGCCAATTTCCTGTCGCATCCGGTGATTGCGGGCTTCATCACCGCATCGGGTGTGCTGATCGCGGCCAGCCAGTTGAAACATATCCTTGGTGTGCCTGCGGGCGGGCATACGCTGATTGAAATGCTGGGCAGTCTGGGCGCGCATATCACCGCCGTGCATCTACCGACGCTGATCATCGGCGTGCTGGCCACGGCGTTCCTGTTCTGGGTGCGCAAGGGGTTGAAGCCGTTTTTGCGCCGCCTTGGCCTTGCGCCGCGTGCGGCTGATATCGTGACCAAGGCCGGGCCGGTGGTGGCGGTGGCGATCACCACGCTGGCGGTCTGGGCCTTGGGGTTGGACGCGTCCGGCGTGGCCATTGTCGGCGCGGTGCCGCAGGGATTGCCGCCGCTGACCATGCCGGATCTCACGCCGTCGCTTCTCTCAACACTGGCGCTGCCGGCGGCGCTGATCTCCATCATCGGCTTTGTCGAATCGGTCTCGGTCGCGCAGACGTTGGCTGCGAAAAAACGCCAGCGCATCGACCCCAATCAGGAATTGATCGGCTTGGGCGCGGCCAATATCGGCGCGGCCTTTACCGGCGGTTATCCGGTGACGGGGGGCTTTGCCCGCTCGGTCGTGAATTTCGATGCGGGCGCCGAAACCCCGGCGGCAGGCGCCTTCACCGCCATCGGGCTGATGATCGCCGCCGTGGCGCTGACGCCGCTGGTCTATTTCCTGCCCAAAGCGACCCTGGCCGCCACGATTATCGTCGCCGTGCTCAGCCTGGTGGATTTCTCGATCCTGCGCCGGGCCTGGGCCTATAATCGCGCCGATTTCGCCGCTGTACTGGCCACCATACTGCTGACCCTCGGGCTTGGGGTTGAGGTGGGCGTGTCGGCCGGTGTGGCGCTGTCCATCGCACTGCACCTTTTGAAAAACTCGCGCCCGCATGTGGCCGAAGTGGGCCTTGTGCCCGGCAGCCAGCATTTCCGCAACGTGCTGCGTCACCGGGTCAAGACAAGCCCCTACATCCTGAACCTGCGTATCGACGAAAGCCTGTTCTTCGCCAATGCGCGCTTTCTTGAGGATATGATCCAAGACCGTGTCGCCGCTGATTGCCCGCTGCGCCATGTCGTGCTGATGTGTTCCGCAGTGAATGAGATTGACCTGAGCGCGCTGGAAAGCCTTGAGGCGATCAACGAACGGCTCACGTCGCTTGGCATCGGTTTCCATCTGTCCGAGGTCAAGGGCCCGGTGATGGACCGGCTGAAACGCAGCCATTTCCTCGACGCCTTGAACGGCCGCGTGTTCCTGTCGCAATACGACGCTTGGATCGCTTTACAGGGCGGCACGGACACCCACCGCGCGGCGCAGTAGCGCCAGAGTAAAAAGGACTGCAACATTAGATTGAAGTCCATACATTCTTGAATCTCTCGGACGCCACCGAAATTGGCAACAAGCAGATAATCAGATGTCGCGTAGCCCTTAATTGGGCTCTGCCTCAATCTGTGTGGCGGAGCGGTAGCATTGGGGCTCTGAGAGTCTAATTCAAAACTATCCGAGCATTTTCATGCCCTTGCAAGATGACGTGTGACCCGTCGAATGTGGGCGATGAGCACTCGGGCCTTTGCGCTGGCGATGGATTTTCCCAATCTTTGGACAGGCGGCGGCATCGCCCCAGCCAGGCAAGGGTTCGCTCCACGACCCATCGGCGTGGCAGAACCTCGAAGCCTTGCGCCGTATCGGAACGCTTGACGATCTGCACGGTCCAGTGCCCGATGGATTTCTATGCCTCGCACAGTTTCGAGCCGGCATAGCCCCCATCGGCAAAGATGTGGCGCAGCATCGGATACCGCGCGGCAACGGCTTTCAGTACATCCGGCGCGCCGTCGCGATCCTGAATCCCGGCGCTGTGGACCGCGAGCCCAACCAGAAATCCGCTCGTATCGGTGACGATATGGCGCTTGCGCCCCTTGATCCGCTTGCCGGCATCATACCCGCTAACCCCGCCAACGTCCGTGGTTTTTACGTTCTGGCTGTCAATGATGCCCGCCGTCGGCCGGACTTTGCGGCCTTCTGCCAGCCGGGCGATCTCGACGAGTTTACGGTCCAGTGCGTCAAGCAGACCGCCATTGCGCCAGGCGTAGAAATAGCCCCGGACCGTGGAAACCGGCGGATAGTCGTTGGGCAGCATACGTGTCACTGGGGAGTGGAAAGAACGTGGGAATCAGGCCGCTTCAAGTCGACCGGCTGAAAGCCTACCATCCAAGACAGCGGCTCTCACGGTCGCCACGCGGTGAGCCCCGCGCGGAGACCACGATGACCTCAAAGTTTCGCCTTTGATACTCTGGACGCAAGCGAACATAGGCGCTGTCCAGATACACTGTTGCCTCCGAAGGTTTTGAATGTTGATCGGCATCTCTGGGGGGCGCAACCTTCGATATCCTCCAGTCTTTCGGAAACGGCAGCAAGGCGGTTGCGGATCGTCACATGGTTTTGTTTGGCGCAGGGCGTCAGCGTAGTCAGAAGTCGCGCAGCTTCCCGATAACTGTTCGGCGCGCCCAATTTCGTCTGCAGTCGTCGAAGCTCGGGCGTGGCGTTGTCCGGAATGAGGCGTGTGAGCGGGGAACATGCCGCTTTGAACTCCGGAAAGCCCGTTAGGCCGCACATGCACATCCGGACGCGCAGCACGTCGACAGTGAACCACCCGAACAGAGTGTCGATACGTCGATGACGACGGTCGTGGACCGGTAAATACGAGCCGCAGGACGGCACACTCGCGCCAACTCACCGATCTCTTCGACTTGATCCTGAAGCTGTACGCGCGGGATCTCTTTCAAGATCGATTTTGCCTCGACCAAATGCAATCCGATATCTTCTTCCGTCACGTTGATCGAACGGCGTTCCACTAAACTGAACCGCCCCGGGTTTACCGGAGGGTGTTTTGTTCAAAGACTAGGCGACCATATTGAGTGTGTTCAGGTTTGCATAGAACGCCTCCTCTGCTTCTACTGGCGGGACGTATCCGATGGGGCCGAGTAGTCGGCGATTGTTATACCAATCGACCCATTTCAGCGTTTCCCATTCGACTTCACGCATCGATTTCCACGGGCCGATCTGGTTGATGACCTCGGTCTTGAAGAGGCCGATGACGCACTCGGCCAGGGCATTGTCATAGGAGTCGCCGACGGTTCCAACAGATGGATCAATGCCGACTTCGATGAGCCGCTCGGTGTATTTGATCGACAGATATTGCGATCCGCGATCCGAGTGGTGGATTAACGCCTTGTTATCAGGCGTTTTTCTTTGCCAGATTGCTTGTTCCAAGGCGTCGAGAACGAACTGGGTCGCCATAGATGTCGAGACCCGCCAGCCGACAATGCGGCGCGCGAAGACGTCAATCACGAAGGCCACATACACTGTTCCCGACCACGTCGGAACGTAGATGAAGTCGGACACCCAGAGTTGATTGGGCAGATCCGCTTTGAACACGCGGTTCACCTTGTCATCGGGGCACAGCTGCGAATTGTCTGGATTGGTTGTGATCACCTTTTTGCCCCGGAGCACGCCCTTCAGGCCCAAACGGCGCATCAACCGTTCCACCGTGCATCGTGCAACCTCCTCATTGTCTCTCAGCAAGACGTGCCAGATCTTGCGCGGCCCATAGAGTTTGCGGTTCGCTTCCCTGGCCGCGTCGATCTTGACGCAGAGATCCGCGTCAGACTTTGCCCGAGCTGACGCCCGATCAGGATCACGCGCGATGGCGCGCCGCTCATAATAGGTGGACGGGGCAATTTGCAGCATCCTGCACATTGGCTCGACCCCGAACTCACCTCTATGTTCTTCAATGAAAGCAGTAACTTGCGAAACGGGCGGTCGAGCTCCGCCTGGGCAAAATACGCTGATGCTTTCTTCAGGATCTCATTGGCCTGACGGAGTTCGCGGTTCTCACGCTCCAACTCCTTGATCCGCGCCTTCTCAGCCGTCGTCTGGCCTGGCCGTTCGCCGCCATCGCGCTGAGCCTGTCGGACCCAGAGACGAAGGCTGTCCGGCGAACAGCCCAATTTGCTGGCGATCGCAGCATGCGCCGCTGCATCGCTTCGATATTCACCACGATGCTCCGCGACAAGCCGCACCGCGCGTTCGCGGAACTCGGGTGAATACGGCTTCGAGGTCTTCTTTCGATTCTGTTCCATAACGGACAATTCTCCGAGAGTTTTGCCCTCCGGTAAACCCGGGGCGGTTCAAACCAACTTCAAGTGATCGTCTTTCGCCCCACCCAAATTCTGTTTCAATCTTGATCCGAATTTTCATCCCTATTCCTCCTGCAAGCACTGCAGAAGACTACGGGATCATTGGGTCGTCTCCCCAAGCTTTTTCCACTCCCCAGTGACAACTGATATGGAAAGGCATCACGAAGTCTTCGTTCTGCCATTGGATAATTTGAAAAGGGAAGAAGTTTCCTCTTTTTTACATTAATCTTTGTGATAATAACAATTATCTACTTCAGGGAGAAGTTTTGCCCAGCAGATCCTTATACAGGGACTTGGAAATAGCCACAGGGCAGCCATTGGGTGCATCCTCTGGCGTGCCGCTGCGATGTCTCGCAGTCGCCGCCCCTGACCCGATACAGATTTCACTGAGCGAGTTCGCCGAAATCCATAGTCTCGACGCGAAAGTTGACGCGACGGGACGGGCCGCGTGCTTCCGAACAGTAACTCCACTCTCATACTAAGGTTGAACCCCTCCGATGAACCATCGATATGCAGGACCCAGCATCGAGACCCCGTATGGTTGGGTGGTTGTGGGAGTCAGCTTGGCCATGACGTCACTCAGTTTCGGCGCGGTCACCTTCGTGCCGATACTTATGCACCCCATGGGTGAAGATCTCGGCTGGGACCGTACGACGCTTTCGCTTGGCCACTCATTAGCAATGGTAGCCGCGGGAATCGGTGGCCTTGTAATTGGCTATCTCACGGATCGGATCAACTTCGCGATTCTCTGTGCCGTCGCAGCGCTGGCGACCAGCGGAGGCCTTCTGTTGTGCGCGCGCGCCACAACTCCTTTCGAGCTCTATGTCGGCTATGCACTGCTCGTCGGCGCTGTTGGCCAAGCGACGTTTTTTGGTCCGATAACGGCTAATGTGGGCCGCTGGTTCGACCGCAATTCTGGCGTAGCAATGGCGATTGTCCTGTCCGGCCAGAGCATCGGCGGCTTGTTGGTGCCAGTTGCCTTGCGTAATCTTGCTGTCTGGTGGGGCTGGCGCGACGCCGTGACCGCCTACGGGTTGTTTTGTCTCGTGACGATGGGTCTGGCGTCACTGCTTTTAAGCCGTAAACCCGGCGTATTGGTAATAGAGAGAGGTATAGCGGCGAAGGCCCCGACAGGCACGCAGGGCCAATTTAGGATCTTCTGGGGGGCGGTATTCCTGCTGGCACTGGCCAATGGCGGCACGTTCACCATAGTAGCCCATTTGGTCGCCCTTGCAGAGGAAAAGGGATTTTCGCCGAACCTCGCATCAGGTTTTCTGACGATGTTATTGGGTGCCACATTGATTTCACGATTGATGATGGGAAGATGGAACGATCGGGGAAACACGATCCCGGCGCTGCTCTCCTGCACCTTCCTCATCCCACTCGGCGGCGTCTTATTGCTGCTCGGAGGCGACTCGGCACCTTTGATAGCGGTCGGCTGCGGGACAATCGGCCTCGGCTACGGTGGCGTCTTTCCGGCCTACGTGCATTTGGTCCGGAATGCCTTTTCAGGTGCGGCCGCCGGGACATCAATTTCGGCCATGTTCTTCTTCGCGTTTTTGGCTGCCGCCGTGGGAAGTTGGGCAGGTGGCATTACTCGCGACCTCTACGGTGGTTACGAAGTTGCCCTGACGATTTCGATCGCACTTTCGGCAACGAGTTTCCTCGCAGGTACGTTGATCTTGCGGCGGCGATGTGGGCTTTAGTACCCACGCCCTGGAGCAAACCCTCCGACTTCAAGTCGGACCTGCTCCAGCGTGAAAGAATCGTGTTATGATCGTAGCCTTGGAAAAATGAGCCGCAGCCGGGTCGGAGGCTCATTTTTCCAAGGCTACGATCATGCAAGATGACACCGGCAAACACTGCGTTTATTATAACCGCGACCACATGGTCTGGTCGAGCAAGTACCGTTACAAGGAGCTGACCGGGGCGCTGCGCCTGCGCGACACTTACCGTCAAGCCTGCCGCGAGAACGAGGTCGACATCTTGCGCGGGGTTCTATCGAGCGATCACGTCCACATGTTCGTGTCGGTGTCGCCGAAGCTCGGAGGCTTCGCCAATCATTCCCCAGTTGATTCTCGCAGCTTCATAATGGCTTTTCCATTGCGACAGAATCTGGGGGGTGAAGCAGCTCCCTGGTGGTTTGCGGCGAGCCACTCGCCGCAAGCATCTCCATTCTTGCAGTCCGTGCAACGGATCATAAGGCTTCGCAAACCGTCGCTGTGCCCCAACCCAACGCTAGCCTCCCGGCCAAGATCCGCGCCCACTGTGTCCGCCATTCGGGTCATCAGTTCCGAGTGGCGATCCATTCGCTTAAGCCAGCCAAACATCATGTATCCTTTCTTCATAATGCTCATTACTACAAATATTATTGTAATGCTCTTGTCATTGACACAGATCAAGTCGCCGAGAAGCGCAGCAACATCGTGTAGCGATCTGCGCAAAGGTGTTGGCTCGCGTTGGGTAATCTGTCGGACACGGGCGCATACAGCGAGCCTAA
Organism: Roseovarius sp. MBR-154; assembly: GCF_053628595.1. Classification (NCBI taxonomy): domain Bacteria; kingdom Pseudomonadati; phylum Pseudomonadota; class Alphaproteobacteria; order Rhodobacterales; family Roseobacteraceae; genus Roseovarius; species Roseovarius sp. MBR-154. The sequence continues at coordinate 1,089 of NZ_JBRJGR010000017.1, read as the reverse complement.
GGGCGTTAACGTCGAGCAATTACTACCTAAGCCATTAACTGTAAATACATATTTTCTATTGGCCTCGATTGCTGTGGTGCGCCCGATTCGACCCTGGTGCGCTGCTCGGTCAGGCAGCGCAGGCGGGGAAACATAAGAGTATTCCGACAAAGCAGGCACTATTTGTGTGGATCAAAATAAAAGGTAGATCTGACAATCACTTAACGGATTCCACATAATAACAAAAATTTTTGTTGATCCGCCGCGTAATTATGTTACAAACGAAGGCGTCAAATTATCCTAAAAACAGTAGAGGGGAAAACTGATGGCCCGAACAGCAGACGAATGGCGCAAGCGTCCCGATCTCGATTCAAACCTGATCGTGGATCCGCGCATCTATACTGACCCGGAGATCTTCGCCGAGGAGCAGGAGAGAATCTTCGACAAGAGCTGGCTGGTTGCTTGTCATGAAAGCGAATTGCCGGAACCCTATGACTTCCGGACATATCAGCATCCTGGTGGTCACAACATCATCATGGTGCGCGACGAAGACAACAACATCAACGCGTTTCTCAATATCTGTCCGCATCGTGGCAATTTGCTGATCTACGAACCCTCCGGGAGCATCAAGGAAGCCTCTCCCTCTGGTGGCCCCAAGCGGATCACCTGCCTATTCCATGCTTGGTCTTTCGATGCCAAGGGCGAATGCGTCGATATTCCGCGTCGCAAGGAAGGCTATCAGGATCGCGTCAAGGAATGCGATTTCGCCCTGCGCGGCGTTCGTGTCGAAGTAGCCTATGGCGGTTTCGTCTGGGTCAACATGGACGAGAACGCTCCCACCCTGCAAGAATCTCTCGGCGGTGCGCTTGACGCCATCGGCGACACCTTGACTGAACCGCTTGAGGTTTTTCATTACCACCGCGCTGTTATCGACGGCAACTTCAAGATGTGGCATGATACCAACAGTGAATTCTATCACGACTACATGCATTATCATAACCGGATCACCGGTATGTGTCAACGGCGGAGTAAAACCCGACCAAAGGGCGGCGCAAAAGTAGGCCACTTTGGGGTTGGGCGTGAAGGGCGCATAGAGCGCTGGCGGCCAGT